>CAUJHW010000099.1 GCA_963205005.1 Pseudomonadota bacterium | reverse complement strand
TGCGCCTCGCCTTGGCCGTCCCGGCGCCCTTTGCTAAGGGTTCCGCAATTCAGCGCCCAGGAGTGGCGCGGGAAACGTCCCTTTTTCCGTAGGCACATGGCCACCCGCAAGCCGAAAGTCATCGTCACCCGCAAACTGCCGGACTCGGTCGAGACCCGCATGCGCGAGCTGTTCGACACCGAACTGAACGTCACCGACGAGCCGTTCGGCCGCAAGGCCCTGATCGAGGCGCTCGGGCGCTGCGACGTGCTGGCCTGCACGATCACCGACAAGATCGACGCCGCCCTGATCGAGAAGGCGGGCGAGCGGCTGAAGCTGATCGCCAACTTCGGCGCAGGCGTCGACCACATCGACGTGGCCGCCGCCCACGCCCGCGGGATCATGGTCACCAACACGCCGGGCGTGCTCACCGAGGACACCGCCGACCTGACCATGACCCTGATGATGGTCACCCTGCGCCGGGTGATCGAGGGGGCGGCCGCCGTGCAGACCGGCGAATTCACCGGCTGGGCGCCCACCTGGATGCTGGGCCGCAGGATCACCGGCAAGCGGCTGGGGATCATCGGTATGGGCCGGATCGGCACCGCCGTCGCCCGCCGCGCCAAGGCCTTCGGCCTGCAGATCCACTACCACAACCGCAAGCCGGTGAGCTCCCGCGTCGCCGAGGAGCTGGAGGCGACCTACTGGGACAGCCTGGACCAGATGCTGGCGCGGATGGACATCATCTCGGTCCACTCGCCGCACACCCCGGCGACCTATCACCTGCTGTCCGGCCGCCGGCTGAAGCTGCTGCCGAAGCACGCCATCGTGATCAACACCGCCCGCGGCGAGATCATCGACGAGACGGCGCTGGCCGACCTGCTGGACGCGGGCGACATCGCCGGCGCCGGCCTGGACGTTTTCGAGCATGAGCCGCGGATCAATCCGAAGCTGCTCAAGAATCCCAACGCGATCCTGCTGCCGCACATGGGCTCGGCCACCGTCGAGGCCCGCGTCGACATGGGCGAGAAGGTGATCATCAACATCAAGGTCTGGATGGACGGCGAACGGCCGCCGGACCGGGTGTTGCCGCAGATGCTCTAGCCGTCTGTTCCCTCCCCACTAAGGGAGGGAGGCGCACACCGGGCAGTCGGGATCTCCCGCCACCCTCACCGTCCGGGTCTCCGCGGCCAGGGCGTCATAGATCAGCAGCCGCCCGCTCAGCGCCTCGCCGGCGCCGACGATCAGCTTGATCGCCTCCAGGGCCATCATCGAGCCGATCACCCCGGCCAGGGCGCCGACCACGCCCACCGCCACGCAGGTCTCTGCGTCCGGCGGGATCTCCGGCACCAGGCAGCGGTAGCAGGGCTTCCGGCCGAACACCCCCACCTGCCCGGTCCAGCGGCCGATGGCGCCCGAGACCAGCGGCCTGCCGTGGCGCACGCAGGCGTCGTTGACGCAGAACCGCACGCCGAAGTCGTCGGTGCCGTCCAGCACCAGGTCGACGCCGGAAACCAGGCCATCGGCGCTGGCCGCATCAAAGGCGCCCTCGAAGCCCTCCACCGTCACATGCGGATTGAGCCCGCGCAGATGATCGGCCGCCGCCGCCACCTTCGGCCGGCCGATGTCGGCCTCGGCGTAGAGCACCTGACGCTGCAGGTTGGAGCGGTCGACCACATCGGGATCGGCCATGACGATCCGGCCCACGCCGGCCGCGGCCAGGTAAAGCGCCGCCGGCGCGCCCAGCCCCCCGGCGCCCACGATCAGCACGCTGGCGGCCTTCAGGTTCTGCTGCCCGGAACCGCCCACCTCGCGCAGCACCAGGTGCCGGGCGTAGCGTTCGATCTCCTCATCGGTGAAACGCATTCACTTGACCTTGCAGGCGCCATTCCCAACATCGCGCCGATGTCGAATAGCTCAGCCTTTCCCGATTGGCACGGGACCACCATCCTCGCGGTCCGCAAGGACGGCAAGACCGTCGTCGCCGGCGACGGCCAGGTCTCCATGGGCCAGACCATCGTCAAGGGGACCGCGAAGAAGGTCCGGCGGCTGGCCGGCGGCAAGGTGATCGCGGGCTTCGCGGGCTCGACCGCCGACGCCTTCACCCTGATCGAGCGGCTGGAGGCCAAGCTGGAGCAGTATCCCGACCAGCTGGCGCGGGCCTGCGTGGACCTGGCCAAGGACTGGCGGACCGATCGCTACCTGCGCAAGCTGGAGGCCATGCTGCTGGTCGCCGACAAGGACCAGATCTTCACCGTCACGGGCGTGGGTGACGTGCTGGAGCCGGAACATGGGGTCGCCGCCATCGGCTCCGGCGGCAACTACGCACTCGCCGCGGCCCGCGCCCTGTCCGACGTGCCCGGCATCGACGCCGAAGCCGTCGCCCGCCGCGCCATGGGCATCGCCGCCGAGATCTGCGTCTACACCAACGGGGAGCTGACGGTTGAGGTGGTCTAGGCGCGCTGCCCTCGCACTCGCTCTCCTCGCCTCCCCCGCCCTCGCCGCGCCGGTCACCCCGGCGCCGGTGGTCGCCGCCGAGCGGGCGTTTGCCGCCGACGGACTGGCCCTCGGCGTTCAGGCGAGCTTCCTGAAGCACTCCGCGCCCGAGGCGATCCTGCTGGCGCCGGAGCCCGTGCTGGCGCAGGCGGTGTTCGCCGCGCCCCGGCCGAAGGGCGCGCCGCTGGTCTGGTGGCCGCTGTGGGCCGGGATCGCCCGGTCCGGCGACCTGGGCTTCACCACCGGCCCCTACACCTCCGACGGCAAGCCGGGCGGCTACTATTTCACCGTCTGGGCGACGCAGGCCGACGGGTCGTGGAAGTGGCTCTACGACGGCGGTCCTCCGAGCGACATGACTGGCGCCGCGCCGCAGGGGTCAGAGGTCGCCTACGCCCGGCTGGCCACGCGAAAGGCCGGCTCGCCCGGCAAGGCCATGAGCGAGGTCACCAGGGCCGAGATTGCCCTGCACGCGGCGGCGAAGACGGATGTCCGCGCCGCCTTCCTCGCCGCGGTCGCCGACGATGGCCGGATCGTGGGCTCGACGGCCCCGCCGCCGAAGGACCGCTCCGCGCTTGAAGCCGAGCTGGCTACCCGCGCCGCCTCCATCGCCTTCTCGCCGCTGGGGGGCCAGGCGTCGAAGGCCGGCGACCTGGCCTGGACCTATGGCGTCGCCCGGTGGACCCGCGACGGGCAGGTCCGGCGCGGCCACTACGTCCGCATCTGGCGCAACGACGCGGCCGGCTGGCGGCTGCTGTTCGACGAGTTGCTGGCCGCCCCGCCGCTCAAGTCGCCGCCGGTGACTTCGCCCACGCCCAATTCGTGACTATCTGGGGCCCATGACCGAGTTTTCCCCCCGCGAGATCGTCTCCGAGCTCGACCGCTTCATCGTCGGCCAGGACGAGGCCAAGCGCGCCGTCGCCGTGGCGCTCCGCAACCGCTGGCGCCGCCGCCGCGTGCCGGTCGACCTGCGCGACGAGGTGACGCCCAAGAACATCCTGATGATCGGCCCCACCGGCGTCGGCAAGACCGAGATCGCCCGGCGGCTGGCGAAGCTGGCCCAGGCGCCCTTCCTCAAGGTCGAGGCCACCAAGTTCACCGAGGTCGGCTACGTCGGCCGCGACGTGGACCAGATCGTCCGCGACCTGGTGGAAAGCGCCATCCAGATGGTCCGCGAGAAGCGCCGCGCCGCGGTGCGCGCCCGCGCCGAGACCGCCGCCGAGGAACGGATCCTCGACGCGCTGACCGGCCCCGGCTCCACCGCCGCCCGCGAGAGCTTCCGCAAGAAGCTGCGGGCCGGCGAACTGGACGACAAGGAGGTCGAGCTGCAGCTGGCCGAGGGGGCGCCGGCCCTGCCGATGATGGACCTTCCCGGCCAGCCCGGCTCGCAGATGGGGATGCTCAATCTGGGCGAGATGTTCGGCAAGGCCTTCGGCGGCCGAACCCGGACCCACAAGACCACCGTCGCCGGCGCCTGGGCCCCGCTGATCGCCGAGGAGGGCGACAAGCTGGTCGACCAGGAGGCCCTGACCACGGAGGCGCTGGAGCTGGCCGAGAACCAGGGGATCGTGTTCCTCGACGAGATCGACAAGGTGGCGTCCAGCCGTGAGCGCCAGGGCGCCGACGTTTCCCGCGAAGGGGTGCAGCGCGACCTTCTGCCGCTGATCGAGGGGACCACCGTCTCCACCAAATACGGGCCGGTGAAGACCGACCACATCCTGTTCATCGCGTCCGGCGCCTTCCATGTGGCCAAGCCGTCAGACCTTCTGCCGGAGCTGCAGGGCCGCCTGCCGATCCGGGTGGAGCTGAAGGCCCTGACGCGGAGCGACATGCGCCGCATCCTGGTGGAGCCGGAGGCCAACCTTGTCCGCCAGCACCAGGCGCTGCTTGCGACCGAGGGTGTCTCTCTCACCTTTACCGAGGACGCCTACGACGCCATCGCCGACGCCGCCGTGGACGTGAACGGCTCGGTGGAAAACATCGGCGCCCGCCGCCTCCAGACCATCCTGGAAAAGGTGATGGAGGAGATCAGCTTCACCGCCGCCGACCGGGCGGGCGAGACGATCGCCATCGACGCCGCCTACGTCGAGGCGCGGATCGGCAGCCTGTCGCGCAACGCCGACCTTTCGAAGTTCATCCTCTAGGGCCGCCAGATGTGCAGCATCTGCGGCCCGGCCCTGTCCCGTCGCGGACTTCTCGTGGCGCTTTCCGCCGCGGGCCTGGCCGGATGCAGCGAGAACGCCGCGACAGGGCGACGGCAGCTGGTCGTGGTCTCGGACGCCCAGCTTTCCAGGATGGCCAGCGCCTCCTGGACACAGATCGAGGCCCGTACACCTGCGGTCCGGGACCCGGCGATTCAGGCGCGGCTGGCCCGGATTGGCCGGCCGCTGGCCGAGGCCGCCCGGCGGCCCGATCTGGACTGGTCGTTCACTGTTCTGGATTCGCCTGATCTCAACGCCTTCGTCTTGCCGAACGGCCGCGTCGGGTTCTTCAGGGGACTGCTGGACCTGACCCGCAGCGACGACGAGATCGGCGCCGTCCTCGGCCATGAGATCGGCCACATCCTGGCGCGCCATCCCGCCGAACGGGTCAGCCACCAGCTGGCCGCGAGGGTGGGCGTGGGCGTCGCCCAGCTGCTGGTTGCGAACAGCGAGAATGCCGAGTTCGCCGACGAGGTCGGGGCCGCCCTCGGGCTCGGTGCGCAGTTCGGCGTCATACTGCCCTATGCGCGCCAGCACGAGCTCGAGGCCGATCGGGTAGGCGTCGGCCTGATGCAGAAGGCGGATATGGATCCGGCCGCCGCGCTGACCTTCTGGGAGCGGATGTCGCGTGCCGGCCGCAGCGAGAACCGCCCGCCCGAGGTCCTGTCGACCCACCCGGCGGATGACCGGCGGATCGCCGCGCTCCGGTCGGCCGTAGCAGGCCTTCCAACCCGCCGGAACGCCGGCTAGCCGCCGGCGCCTTCAGTCACGCGCCGCGTCCAGGATCGTCCGAACCTTGCGCAGGAACGGCAGGGCGGCCTCAAGTTCCGCCGGCTCGATCTTGCCGCCCATCAGTTGCCCGAACAGCGGCTCGAGCGCCTCAAGCGCCGCGCTACGGGCCGCGCGCCCGGCGGGTGTGACCCGGACGGCCTTGCCGCGGCCGTCCTCCGGATCGGGCGTGATCTCGATCCAGCCTTCCGACTCCAGGCGCTTCAGCGTCCCGGTCATGGCGCCGCGGGTCACCTGCATGGCGCTGGCGATCCTCGACGGCGCGCGCTCGGCATGGCCCAGGCGGATCATGTGATTCAGCACGCTGAATCCGGCCATGGACATGCCCGGCGGCAGCACGCGCTCGGCGGCCGTGCGCGACAGCTGCTCGATGATGCCGACCTCGTTGAAGAAGATGAACGGCAGCGGGTCTCCAGCCGGGTCGGTCATGCGCGGATGTGGGTGTCCAGCGGCCAGCGGGGGGCCAGGGGGCCAGGCTTCGCGCGCCCGATCCGCACCAGCATCTGCAACGGCGCCTCGGGCGTCGCGCCCAGCAGCGCCTGGGTCTCGCGATAGGGACCGGCCATTTCGGGGAACTCCTGCAACGCCATGCTCCAAGGGTGCATGGACAGTCCGAGCGAGGTCGCCGTCAACTGCGCCCGCGCATAGGCGCGCCCGGCGGCGATCTGGGTGGCGCGGCTGTTGTCGGCGCCCGCGATGACGAAGAAGGCCGGGGTGCCCTGCAGCATGTCCTGCCACATCTTGAGGCCCGACTTCGAGGCCATGGAGTCCGGGTCCGCGAGCGCGGCATGGGTGATGAGCCCCGTGGCCTTCATCGCCTCCATGAGGGGACCCTGAAGCGCGATGCCGTCGGGGTTCTTCGCCATCTCGGCGGCCCCGATCCGCATCAGGTCCACCGATTCCATGTGCGTCGGCTTCACGTCCCACTCGACCTGGTAGGCGCGGAGGCCGATGTCGATCAGGCGTGCGCGCTGATCCGGGTCCGTCACCGCGCGCGCCGTCAGGCCGGGGCCGGGACGCGCGCCGGCGCTCACGCGGGCCAACTCATCGGCCGTCGGCGGGGACTTCATGTCGAAGGGCGCCCGGTTGGTGCGGCGGGCGGTGATCTGGGCGAACAGCGGGTCCGGACGCACGGCGGGATCGGCGACGAGGCGCACGTGGGCCACCGCCCGGGTATCGAGCACCGGTTGCGGCTCGCCGTCGGGCCACAGCGCGATGTCCGCGCGGCGTCCGGTCTGGCGGGCGGCCAGGTCCATCAGTTCCAGGAAAGCCCCGCAGCCGACGGTGATCTGGCGGTTCGGCGGGTCGGTGGCCGGCAGCCGGCGGTTCAGGTCCACGAACAGGCGGATCTCGTCGGCGCCCGGAAGCTGGATCAGCCAGGGCTGACGGTTGTGCGGATTCGGGGCGAGGATCGCATGGGCGAGCGCCCAGCGGCGGGGGTCCTTTTCGCCGGCGCCTGGGTTGCGCCACGGCGCGAACGGGTCGGGCCCTGCGGCCTGGGCGCATCCCGACATCAGGCCTGCGGCGCCGCCGGCGGCGAGCAGTTCGAGGATCGTTCGACGGGTCGCCACGGGCGCCTCCATTAGCTTAGGCCTAAACTATTTATTGCTTAGAGCTAAACCAGGTCAAGTCCGGTTCTATGGATCAGGCCTCGCCGCGCTTCGCGCGCCAGATCGCGGTCTCGAGCGCGCGGGCGAACTCGCCCCGCTCGCCGGGACTGAGCGCGGCGGCCACCGGCGCATGACGGCCGGACAGCATCACCTTCAGGCCCATCACACGGTTCTCCTCGTCCCGCTCGGTGGCGACGCGGGTGAAGGCCGTAGGACTTTCCCAGACCACGCGGGAGGCCTTGTCGGTTTCGTAGGTGATGACCACCGCCGACGAACTGACCCGCACGCGCTCGATGATCCGGCCCGCCCTGAAGCTGGCCATGAACGCCACCGCGATCGCCAGCACGTCCACGCCCAGGAACAGCGGCACCAGGTGCGCGCCGATGCGCAGGAAGACGATGGCCGAGGCGACGTTGATGACGGTGATCACGCTGATCAGCACGATGAACCCCCGCTCGGACAGCGAGCGGTTCGGCTTGATCTCCGCGTCCATGTACAGCGGCCAGCTCATCGCCGGCGACCCTAGTCCCACTGCGGCGCGGCGTTAAGTCCACGATCGCGGGACTGGCGCCGGCGCGCGGCTTGAAGCGGCGCCGGCAACCCCCTATCCCCGGCGGATCGGAGACCTTTCATGACAGACACCTGGGCCAGCGGGCGCGTCGCCCTGATCACCGGCGCCACCTCGGGCTTCGGCGAGGCCATGGCCCGGCGGCTGCTGGCCGCCGGCGCCCACGTCATCGCCACCGGCCGGCGGGCCGAACGGCTGACAGCCCTGGCAGCCGAGCTGGCCTCCGACCGCCTGCTCACCCGGGTTCTGGATGTCCGCGACCCTTCGTCAATCGACGCCCTGATGGCCGACCTGCCCGCCCCCTTCGACGCCATCGACATCCTCTACAACAACGCCGGTCTCGCGCTCGGACTCAACAAGGCCCAGGAGGCCAGCCTCGACGACTGGCAGACGATGATCGACACCAACGTCACCGGTCTGGTCCGCATGACCCGCGCGGTCCTGCCCGGCATGGTCGCCCGCAACCGGGGCGACGTGATCAACCTGTCCTCGGTGGCGGCCAGCTACCCCTATCCGGGCGGCAATGTGTACGGGGCGACCAAGGCCTTCGTCCGCCAGTTCTCGCTGAACCTGCGCTCGGACCTGCTGGGCACGAAGGTGCGGGTGACCTCCATCGAGCCCGGCATGGCCGACACCGAGTTCTCGGTGGTGCGGTTCAAGGGCGACCAGGCCTCGGCCGACAAGGTCTATGCCGGTGTCCACGCCATGTCGGCGGACGACGTGGCCCTGGTCTGCGAAAGCGTGCTCAAGCTGCCCGCCCACATCAACGTCAACACCCTGGAACTGATGCCGGTCCAGCAGGCCTTCGGGCCGTTCGCGGTGGACAGGGGCTGAAGTGGCCAGAGCCCCTACCAGGTCGCGCAAGCTCAAGCCCGCCGAACAGGCGCGGATCGCAGAGATCTTCGAGCGGTTCGAGACCGCCGAGAGCGATCCGCGCACCGAGCTGAACTACGCCAGTCCCTATGAGCTGGTGGTCGCCGTCGCCCTGTCGGCCCAGGCCACCGACGTGTCGGTGAACAAGGCCACCGACAGACTGTTCAAGGTCGCCGATACCCCGAAGGCGATGCTGGCGCTGGGCGAGGACGGGCTGAAAACGTTCATCTCCTCGATCGGCCTGTTCAACACCAAGGCGAAGAACGTCATCCGGATGGCGCAGATCCTGATCGACGAGCACGGCGGCGAGGTGCCGCTGGACCGCGAGAAGCTGCAGGCCCTCCCCGGCGTCGGCCGCAAGACCGCCTCGGTGGTGCTCAATGAGCTGCGGGTCGAACCCGCCATCGCCGTCGACACTCACGTCTTCCGCGTCGCCCACCGCCTGGGCCTGTCCACGGGCAAGACCCCGGACAAGGTCGAGGCCGAGCTGATGGGCGTGATCCCGGAACCGCTGCAGACCCGGGCCCATCACTGGCTGATCCTGCACGGCCGCTATGTCTGCGTGGCCCGGCGGCCGAAGTGCGGGGACTGCCCGGTCGCCGACCTCTGTCCCTCGCGGCATCTGTTCGTGGACTAGCCCACGATGGCGTGAGGGATGAACCGCGACAGGTTCCTGGTCACCCGGCTGCGGTCCTCGCGGATGCCGACGCCCGCCGGCTCGTTGCCGACGATCCAGGCGCCGATGACCGGATAGTTTCCGTCGAAGGGCGTCATCGGATGCAGCGCCTGCCGGATATGGCCTTCCTCGCCATAGCCCTGGTCCAGCACCTTCGCCCGCCGCCCCTTCGCCACCAGTTCGATGTTGGCCCCCTCGCGGCTGAAGAGCGGCTTGCGGACATAGGAGTTGCCGAGTTCGGCGATGCGCGGGTCATCCTCGAAGAAGGCCGGCAGCAGGTTGGGATGGCCCGCGTGGCGCTCCCAAAGCAGCGGCAGCAGCCCCTTGTTGGACAGGATCGCCTTCCAGGCCGGCTCCAGGAAGGTGGTCTTCGAGCCCTTCACCTTCGAGGCATAGTCCTCGCGGAACATCTCCTCCCAGGGATAGAGCTTGAACAACGCCCCGATCAGGAAATTGTCCTGGTCGACGAACCGGCCGTCGGCGTCGAGGCCGATCTGGTCGATGGGCACGAACTTGGGCTCGATCCCGGCCTGGACGGCGATGTCCTCCAGGTACTTCACCGTCTGGCGGTCCTCGACGCTGTCGGCGTCGCTGGCGAAGTGGACGAAGCCGCCCATCGGGAAGATGCCGCGGAACCGCGCCTGGAGCTTCTCGTGCAGGCTGTTGAACTGGTCGGCGTCGGCCGGCAGCTTCCCGGCGGCGAT
>CAUJHW010000098.1 GCA_963205005.1 Pseudomonadota bacterium | reverse complement strand
CCACAAGCAGAAGATCAGCGACTACATCCAGCTGGGCGTCGACGAGGGCGCCGAACTGGTCGTCGACGGCCGCGGGTTCTCGCTGCAGGGCTACGAGAAGGGCTTCTTCATGGGCCCCAGCCTGTTCGACCAGGTGAAGCCCACGATGAAGACCTATCAGGAGGAAATCTTCGGTCCCGTCCTGCAGATCGTCCGCGCCGAGAGCTTCGAGGAGGCCATCGCCCTGCCGTCGGCCCACCAGTACGGCAACGGCGTCGCCATCTTCACCCGCAACGGCCGCGCCGCGCGGGAGTTCGCCGCCCGCGTGAACGTCGGCATGGTCGGCATCAACGTGCCGATTCCGGTGCCGGTGGCCTATCACTCCTTCGGCGGCTGGAAGCGCTCGGCCTTCGGCGACGCCAACCAGCACGGGATGGAGGGGGTGCGGTTCTACACCAAGGTCAAGACCATCACCGCCCGCTGGCCGGAAGGCGCGGTCGAGGATTCGGCGTTCGTCATCCCAACGATGCAGTAGGCCTTGGCCCTCCTTGCGCTGACCGCGCGTCGCCGCTAGGCCGCAGTCATGGCCACCGCGCTGCAAGCCGCCTACGACCAGCGCATCCGCGAGGGTGTGATCCAGCCTGACCCGGCGCAGGCCGCGGCGCTCGCGCCGCTGGCGCGACTTGAGAGTGAGCTGGTCGAAAGCGCGCCGAAGGGCGCCCTGAAGCGGATGTTCGCCAAACCCCAGGGCCAGCGCGGGGTCTACCTGATCGGGCCGGTGGGACGCGGCAAGTCCATGCTGATGGACCTGTTCTACGAGACGGTCCCGGTCGCGAAGAAGCGCCGCACCCACTTCCACGTCTTCATGGGCGAGATTCACCGGCTGATTGACACCTGGCGCAAGAGCGACGCCGCCGCGCGCAAGGCCAGGTTCGGCCAGCACAAGGGCGACGACCCGATCCCGCCGGTGGCCGACGTGGTCGCCGCCGAGGCCCGGCTGCTCTGCTTCGACGAATTCCAGGTCACCGACATCGCCGACGCCATGATCCTTGGCCGGCTGTTCACCGCCCTGTTCGAGCGCGGCGTGACCCTGGTCGCCACGTCCAACCGCCTGCCGGACGAGCTCTATCTCAACGGCATCAACCGCCAGCTCTTCCTGCCGTTCATCGACCTCCTGAAGGGCAAGGCCGAGGTGGTCACCATCGCCGGCCCGCACGACTACCGGATCGACCGCCTGCGGGCGACGGGCACCTGGTTCTCGCCAATCGATAAGGGCCACGAGCAAGCCTTCGCCGCGCTCTGGCGCGACATGCTGGGCCCTGAGGAAGAGGACGGCGAAACCCTTGAGGTGCTCGGCCGCAAGATTCATTTCCCCCACGCGGCCGGCGGCCTGCTGCGCGCAAGCTTTGCCAGCCTCTGCTCCGTGGCCCTGGGTCCCAACGACTATGTGGCGCTGGCGGAGCGGTTCCATACCGTGTTCCTGGAGGGCCTGCCCCGGCTCACCCCGTCCCGTCGGGAGGAGGCGCGGCGCCTCGTCGTGCTGATCGACGCCCTCTACGAGGCGAGGACCCACCTGATCGTCCTGGCCGACGCCGAGCCCATCGACCTTTATCCCGCCGGCGACGGGTCGTTCGAGTTTGAACGAACCGCCTCCCGCCTGCAGGAAATGCGCTCCGCCGACTGGCTCGAGGACCGCTAAGCCGTTGCCGAAAGCCGGGCGTAGTAGCCCCGCAGCATCGCAAGGGTCGCCACGGCGCCCAGCAGCGAGACGAGCACGGTCAGGTTCAGTGGCGTTCCGAGCTTGAGCAGTCCGGCGGCCGCCAACAGCCCCGCGCCGCAGCCCAGGTCGAAACCGCCTTCGGTCGCCATGTGGAAGCGAAGGACGCAGGGCGAGTCCTTGGACAGGTTGTAGACCGCGGTCATCAGGGTGGGCGTGTGCAGGCAGGCGACCAGCGCCCCCATGGCGTTGGCGGCAAGCGCCAGGGCCGGTGTGGTTGCCCCGGCCCTGAACAGCACCGTCACCGACAGGGCGAGGAAGGCCAGCCAGACTGCGCGGCGACCATGCCCCGCATCGATATGCCGGCCCAGCACCAGTCCGAGGACCGCGCCCGCCGCTGCGGCCAGGGCCATAGCCCCGCCATAAGCGGTGAAGCTGCGCCCCAGCCCCTGGAACAGGGCGATCTGCCAGACCCAGTAGAAGCCCGAGGCGATCCAGCCGTCCGAGGCGAACAGGGCGATCCCCAGCCGGGCCGAGGCCAGGGCGCCCGGCGCTGACGCCGGCACCTCGACCTTCGGCGTCCCCAGCAGCGGCAACGCGGCCAGCGCCTGGGCGACCGCGGCGAAGCCGAAGGCCCACAACGGTCCCAGAGTCGTGAGCGCCCAGCCCCCCGCCACCGGTCCGGCGATCTCCACCACCCTGGCCACCGCCTCGCGGGCGCTGACCTGATGGCCGCGATGCTCGGCGTCGCCCATGGCTGCGAAATAGGCGTGGTAGCTGGTCCAGTAGAGGGTCTCGCCGACCGACGAGACGATCAGGGTCGCCACAAGCATGGGCCCGACCCCGTGGACCTGGGCCAGCAGCAGATACTGCAGCGCCGCGAACGTACTGCCGGCGATCAGCACGCCGCGCAGTCCGATGCGGCGGCCGATCGGCAGCACCAGCGGACGCATAAGGAACCGACCGAACAGGATCAGCGCCATGGCCACCAGAACGGCCGCCACCGACAGCCCCGCCTTCAGCAGATAGACGGCGAAGAACACGCCCCCCAGCGACATGGCGAGCGTGTGCAGGGCGTAGTGCAGGTTGACGAGATTGACCGTCCGGTTGCCGAGATAGGCCATGCCGCGTCAGTCGCGGTCCGGCGCGCCGAGAGGGAAGTAGGACCGGTAGGGCCGCGCCTCGTCGACGGCGCGGGCGACCGAGGGTCGCGCCAGCAGCCGGGAGCGGTAGGCCTTCAGGTTGGAGAAGCCCGGCGCGATCGGATGAACCCAGTCTGCGTAGAACAGGGCCGGGGCCGCGGCGCAGTCGGCCAGGCTGAACTGGCCGGCGGCGGCCCAGTCACGTCTTTCCAGCCAGCGGTCCAGCCAGCCGTAGATCGTATCGAGGGACGCATCGACCTCGGCGGCCAGGGCGGCGTCGCGCCGCTCGGACGGCAGCAGGGCGTTGGCCACCGGCCGCTGCATCTGGCCCATGACGTGGTTGTCGAAGATGCGGTCCAGCATCCGGACCTCAAGCGCCGCCTCGGGATCGTCCGGGATCAGGCGCACCGGACCCGGGTGATGGATCTGAAGGTGCTCGATGATGATGCTGGATTCCAGCACCACACGGTCGCCGTCGATAAGCACCGGGAACTTGCCCGGGGGCCACATCGCCAGCAGCCGGGGCATGGCGTCCGGATTGGACGGGTCCACATTGACCAGTTCGAACGCCACGCCGTTCTCGTACAGCGGGATGAGCGCCTTCCAAGTGTAGGACGAGAACGGATGTCCGTAGAGCTTCAGCGTCATGGCGGCGTCCTGTCCTGGCGGCGCCCCGACCCTACCCAGCCCGCAGGCTCTCCACCAGTTCCCGCGCATAGGGTCGCAGGTCCTCGCCGGCGCGGACCACGATGGTCAGTTCGCGCAGGGCCCAGTCGTCCGCCAGGTCGATCACCGACAGCGCCATGGTCTGCGCCGCCCGCCGCGCCGTGGTCTGCGGCACCACGCCGACGCCGACGCCGGCGGCCACCAGCCGGCATACCGCATCGAAGCTGCGAAGCTGGATGCGGGCCTTCAGCGGCCGGCCTTCCCGCGCGGCCTTGGCGGTGAGGAACCGCCGCAGCGAACTGGACCGCTCCAGGCCGACGATGTCGAAGTCCAGCACCTCGGCGAACGCCATCCGGGTACGGGCGGATAGCGGGTGGTCGCGGGCGGCAACAACCACGAACCGGTCTGACCGGAACGGGTAGGTCTGCAGCGAGCCCACATCCACCGTACCGGCAACGATGCCCACGTCTCCGACACCCTCCGCGATCAGCCCCACGATCTCGTCGGACAGGCGTTCCTCCAGGTCGACGTTCACCTGCGGATGGGCGGCCAGGAACAGGCTGAGCGCCTCGGGCAGGAACTCGGTCAGCGCATTGGTGTTGGCCAGCAGCCGCACCTCGCCGGTCAGTCCGCCGGCGAAGGCCGAGAGGTCCTCGCGCATCCGCGCCGCCTGGCCCAGCAGGCCGCGGGCGTGTTTCAGCAGCATCCGGCCGGCCGGCGTCGGGGTCACGCCCTGGCGCGAGCGTATCAGCAGCGGCGCGCCGAGATCGGCCTCCATCTTGCGGATTCGCGTCGAGGCCGCCGCCAGCGCGACGGCGCACTTCTCCG
>CAUJHW010000097.1 GCA_963205005.1 Pseudomonadota bacterium | reverse complement strand
ATGTGCGCCGTGCGCGCGCGCCGCGCAAGCGTCGGCCGCGCTGCGGCATCGACACGCAACATCTAGTTCCTGTGGATGACGGCCATGGCGCCTATTGTGGGTCTTAGGGAGTTGTTTACTACTGATGGTGGTTGGTGAGCGTGACGACAGCGCGGCGCCACAAGATGTTGATACCGGTAGCGCCTGAGCGCGCCGGACCCTCTGGGTGGGAGGCGAGATCATGGGCTGGACGGACGAACGCGTCGAACTTCTGAAGAAGCTGTGGCAGGACGGGCTCTCGGCCAGTCAGATCGCCAAGCAGCTGGGCGGCGTGACCCGCAACGCGGTCATCGGGAAGGTGCACAGGCTGGGCCTGTCGGGCCGCGCCACGCCCTCCAAGCCGCAGCGCACGACCTTCAAGGCCCCGCGTCCGGCGCGCGCCGCCGTCGCCGCGCCCTCGGCCCCGCGCCGGATCGCCGAGCCTGTCTCGGCCGCCGCCCCGGCCCCCGCGCCGGTGCGCTACGTCGACGAGTCCCCGGGCACGGCCACCGTGCTGACCCTGGGCGCCCACATGTGCAAGTGGCCGATCGGCGATCCGTCGCTGGACACCTTCACCTTCTGCGGCCGCCGCTCCGAGGAGAACGGCCCCTACTGTCACGAACACGCCTGCGTGGCCTACCAGCCCGCCCAGGCCAAGAAGAAGTCCGGCGCCGCCGAGCTGGCCCGGAGTCTGCGCCGCTACATCTAGAGATACCGCGGGAGAGCGCGGTCCGGGATCCGTTGGGGATGGGGGGCGCGTCTGGAACCGAAGTGGCCGCGCCACTTGAGGTCCCGGGCGCGCCCCTTTCATTTGTTGCTCCGCCACGGGGGGAGCTCCCGCAAAGCGGGTGAGGGGCTTCCTCTGAGGCCTCGCCACTGCGATCCTTGTGACTCACAGATGGGCCGCGGGGCCGGCTTCTGAGCGGAAGCCCCCTCCGGCCCTTCGGGCCACCTCCCCCGCCGGGGGAGGAATGGGAAGACGATGACCGACGCCGCCCCCCTCGCTGACGAGTCCGGCAACGCCAAGGCCTACTCCGTTTCGGAGCTGGCCTTCGCGCTGAAGCGGACGCTGGAGGACGCCTACGGGTTCGTGCGGCTGCGTGGTGAACTCTCCAAGGTCACCAACCACTCCAACGGCCACGTCTACCTGACCATCAAGGACGAGCGCGCGGCCATCGACGGCGTTGTCTGGAAGGGCCAGGTGCGCGGCCTGCAGGTCCGGCCCGAGCAGGGGCTGGAGGTGATCGTCACCGGCAAGATCACCACCTATCCGCAGGGCTCCCGCTACCAGATCGTCATCGAGACCATGGAGCCGGCGGGCGTCGGCGCCCTGCTGGCCCAGCTCGAACGGCTGAAGGCCCGGCTGGCAGCCGAGGGACTGTTCGAGGCCGGCCGCAAGCAGCCCCTGCCCTCGATGCCCGCCGTGGTGGGGGTGATCACCAGCCCGACAGGGGCGGTGATCCGGGACATCCTGCACCGCATCCGCGACCGCTGGCCGTGCCGGGTGATCGTCTGGCCCGTGGTGGTGCAGGGCGAGCAGGCCGCGGCACAGGTCTCCGCGGCGATCCGCGGCTTCAACCAGATGACGCCCGACGGCGCGGTCCCGCGGCCCGATGTGCTGATCGTCGCCCGCGGCGGCGGCTCGGTGGAGGACCTCTGGGCCTTCAACGACGAGGGCCTCGCCCGCACCGTTGCCGAGGGTCGCATCCCGTTGATCAGCGCCGTGGGCCACGAGACCGACACGACCCTGATCGACTTCGTCTCAGACCGCCGCGCGCCGACGCCTACGGCGGCCGCCGAAATGGCGACGCCGGTGCTGGCCGAGCTCAAGGCGCTCACCTCCGATCTCGGCGCGCGCCTGCACCGTGGCGGCGGGCGGGTTGTGGAGGAACGGCGCGGCCGGATCGAGGCCGCCGACCGGGCGTTGAAGCGCGTGCCCGACCTGGTCCGGCTTGCCGAGCAGCGGTTCGACATCGTCTCGGGCAAGCTGGGCGCTGGACTGGCCCGCAACGCCGCAGTGCATGAGCGGGAACTGGTGCGCGTGAGCGCCCGGCTCTCGCCCCTACTGCTTCAGCGGCCACAGGCGGTCCAGGGCCAACGGCTGGAGAGCCTCGTCGCCCGGCTTGAGCCCTGCATGACGCGGCGGCTCGACCGGCTGTCGGAGCGGCTGGAAAGCCTGGCCAAGCTCTATGGCTCGGTCGATCCGGACCGGCCGCTACAGCGCGGCTTCGCCCGGGTGGCGCGCGCCGACGGATCGCTGGTCCATGCCGGCGCGGGCCTGGTGAGCGGCGAGGCCATCGCCATCACCTTCGGCGACAGGGTCACCCGCCAGGCGGTGGTGGACGGCGCAGGCGGCGACCCTCCGCCCCTGCCGCGACCCGGCCGCCGGGCCAAGTCCGACGGCCCTCCGCAGGGCGACCTCTTCTGAGCCGGTCTGTTCTCCGCGGCCGTGGCGCGCTACAGGGAAGGGCATGAACGCCCACGACCGCGCATTTTCCGCCGATGACCTGGCCAAGCTGCACTACGGCGACGGCGACTACGCCGTGCTGCGCCCGGGACGGTATGTGGTCTGCGCCGTCACCGGCGCGAAGGTGCCGCTGGAACACCTGCGCTACTGGAGCGCCGAGCTGCAGGAAGCCTACGTCGGCCCCGCGGAAGCGCTGAAGCGCTGGCAGGAAACCCACGCCTGATCCACTCCCGCTCAGGGATAGGGCGGTTCGGACTTGTAGACGGCGTTGGGCCACCGCTTGTGGACCCAGAACCACTCGGCCGGCCGGGCGCGGATGCGTTCTTCCATGAAGGCGTTGATGCGGCGCACGCCCGCCTCGATGTCGGCGTCCCGGTCGCCGGTGTCTACCAGGCGGATCGGCTCGTGGACGATCACCCGGAAGCGCGCGCTGTTGCCGATCCGCTGCACGCTCATCGGCTGAAGGGGGATCCCGAAGCGGAGCGCGAATGTCGCAGGGCCCGGGGCGGTGTGGGCGGTGACCCCGAACAGCGGCGCGGCGATCCCGCCGTTGAACTTCTGGTCGTTCATGAGCGCCACGGACTCGCCCCGCTGAAGCCCGCGCATCAGCTCGCGCGCGCCCTCAAGGCCCTTGGGGGCGAACAGCCGCACGCCATAGCGGAAGCGGTTCTCCCGCACCCGGGCGTCCACGTAGGGATTGTTCATCGCCCGATAGGTGATCTGGCAACGCACCCCGGCCCGAACGATCGCCGCCGGCATCAGCTCGAAGTTCGAGAAGTGTCCCGAGATGAACACCACCGCCCCGTCGCCCGCGGCGATCTCGGCCAGCCTCTCGGCCCCCTCGATTTCCATCCGGCTTGTGTCGGCCACGATACGGTCAAGAATTGGGAACTCTGCTAGGGACCGACCCAGTTCGACCCACTGCGCGTGAAGGAGGCGCTTGATCTCGTCTTCGGTCATTTGCGGAAACGCGATGCGCAGGTTCCGCTCCGCCGTCCGGTTCGCGCTGGTTAACGGGCCAAGGAATCCGACGACCGAGGCGCCGAAATCCGAGGCGGCATCAACAGGAAACAGGCGTGCGAACGCGGATACGGCGTCAAACAGCGCCGCTTCGAGCATCCAAATCAGTTTCGGCACGTATGAATGGTTAAGTGCGGCCATCCCGCCTTCCTAGGCGCGACCGGACGTATTGGGCAATGGAGGCGGCTGGCGTGGGAATTGCGTTGTCTCAACCACGGAGTCCCGCACCGGGACGCAAGGAAGTCATGGTCGGGGATTCCATGGACGAGATCGACATCCATCTGGGCCGCCGCCTGCGCCGTCGCCGGCGCCTGCTTGGTCTCACCCAGCAGGAGCTGGCGCATGCCTGCGGCGTCCGCTTCCAGCAGATCCAGAAGTACGAGTGCGCCGCCAACCGGATGTCGGCTGCCCGCCTGTGGCAGCTTGCCGAAGTGCTGGAAGTGCCCGTCAGCTATTTCTACGAGGGCCTGACCCGCGACCAGCGCGAACACCTGGAGCGTGAAACCGCCGTCTCGAGCAATGAGACGATGGCCAGCAAGGAAACCCAGGACCTGATCCACGCCTACTATCAGCTGGGCGAGCGTCCCCGCCGCCGCCTGCTCGACCTGGCCAAGGCCATGAACGGCGAGATCGAGGCTTAGATTCGTCGCCCGAGGCAGGGTAAACGGGGGCCATGACCCTCGATCCCGCCCGCCTCGCCGAGCTCGACGCCTTCCTGATCGAGCTGAACCGCGCCGCCGCCGGAGTCATCCTCCCGCTTTTCCGTGGCGACCACGGCCTCAACAACAAGCTGGACCGGGGCTTCGACCCGGTCACCGAAGCGGACAAGGGCGCCGAGCGCGCCATCCGCGCCCTCATCGCCGCGCGTTACCCCGACCATGGCGTGATCGGCGAGGAGTATGGCGAGGACCGTCCGGACGCGGAGTGGGTCTGGGTGCTCGATCCCGTTGACGGGACAAGGGCCTTCATCGCCGGCCTGCCGCTGTGGTGCACACTGATCGGTCTGCGCCATCAGGGTCGTCCGGTCCTCGGCTCGATCGGACAGTCGTTCCTGGGTGAACTCTACATCGGCCACGCCGGCGGCTCCCGCCTGATCGGACCCGGCGGCGAGACCCCACTCCGCGTGCGGGCCTGTCCGAAACTGACCGACGCGATCATCGCCACAACCGACCCGGAAGGCTGTTTCACAGGGGCCGAACTGGGCGCCTGGACCCAGGTGCGCGCGGCCGCCCGGCTCGCCCGCCTGGGCTGCGACGCCTACGCCTACGCCATGGTCGCCGCCGGTACGATGGACCTCGTGGTCGAGGCCGGACTCAAGAGCTGGGACATCGAGGCCGCGATCCCGGTGATCGCAGGTGCGGGCGGGCTCACCACCGACTGGCGGGGCCAGCCCGTGGGACAGGGGGGCGGGCAGGTCGCCATCGCCGGCGACCGCGCCTGCCTGGAGGAGGCGCTGGTCGCCCTCAAGCGCTCGGCGGTCTGACGCCAGGGGCCGATCGAGATACCGAGGTCGCCGGCGCTCCCAACCCTATCGTCGTCGCGGCTGGGTTGTCCCGCCACGACGTCCGGCAAAACTGATCGCCTTCGCCGGCCCGTCTGCGGGCCGGACCTTGACTGGACCTAAGGCTTCTTGGCCGCAGGCTTCTTCGCGGCAGGCTTCTTGGCCGCCGGAGCTTTCGCAGCGGCAGGCTTGGCCGCGGCCTTGGCAGCCGGCGCCTTGGCCGGCGCGGCGGCTTTCGCAGGCGCCGGCTTGGCCGCGGCTTTCGGAGCCGCCTTGGCGGCAGGCTTCGAAGCGGCGGCCCTGGCAGGCGAGGCTTTCGCAGGCGCGGCCTTCTTCGGGGCCGGCGCCTTTGCAGCTGGCTTGGGGGCGGCAGCCTTGGGGGCGGCAGCCTTGGCGGGGGCGGGCTTGGAGGCGGCCGCCTTGGCGGGGGCCGGCTTCGGAGTGGCGGCCTTGGCAGGCGCAGCCTTCTTCGCGGCCGAAGCCTTGGCGGCAGGTTTGGAGGCGACGGCTTTCGGCGCCGCGGCCTTCACGGCGGGAGCCGGCTTGGGAGCCTCCGCAACCGGGGCCGGTGCGGGCGCTGCAGCGACAGGCGCGGGCGCCGCAGCGGCCGGGGCGGCGGCGGCGGGCGCCGGCGTGGGCTTGGGGGCCTCGGCGGGCTTCGGCGCGGTCTTGCCGGTGAGTGCGTCGAACACTCGCAAGAAGAAGTTACGCATGTCGTCCGTCTCCATCAGGATTTCGTGGTAGGCGCCGGGCACGGTGATCAGGCGACCTTGGGGCAGGTTACGGGCCGCGGCGGCCTGGGCGGAGTTGTCCACCAGCCGGTCCTCGGCGGCCGAGACGATCTCGACCGGAATGGTCACGGTGCGCAGGCGCTCGGGATTGGCCAGCAGGGCGGTGGCGCGGAAAGCGAAGTCCAGCCAGCCCCAGGTCGGGCCGCCCAGCGCAAGGTCCGGGTTCGCCCGCACCTGCGCCCGATAGCGGGCGAACCGGCGCGGATCGTGGGTCAGGACGTTGTCCTCGAAGGTCTCGTCGAACGGCTTTCCGGCCTGGCCCAGGACGTAGCGTCCCGCGCGCCCGAGCATGAGGTTGAAGCGCATCAGCGCTGCGGCGCTGAGCGTCGAGAACTTTCCGAACTGCAGGCCCAGCATGGGCGCGGACAGAACCGCGCCCGCGAAGCGGCGCTCGCCGCTGGCCAGGGCCAGAAGGGTCAGGCACCCGCCCATGGAATGGCCGACGGCCACCCAGGGCCGGGGCAGGCGCGGCTCATAGGTGCTCAGAAGACGGCGGAAGTCCTCGAGGAAGGCCTTGTGCCCCCTGGCATGCCCCTTCAGCCGGTCCGGCAGCTCCCGCGCCGACAGTCCCTGGCCGCGCCAGTCGTGGGCAAGAACCACGAAGCCCCGGTCCATGAAGTCTCGGATCGTCTCGAAATACTTCTCGATCGGCTCCGTGCGGCCGCCCGACAGCACCACCGATCCGCGGGGACGGCCGGGCGGGGTGAACAGGGCCGCACGAAGCTTCGTGCCGGCGGCGCCCATGTACCAGTCCGCCTCCGCGCCCGGCGGGACCGGATCGTCCGGCGTGTCGACAAGGGGGGCAGGCTCCAGCATGGCCGCGCCTAGACCGCGCGCTCGAAGAGCGCCTGGATGCGGGGCTGAAGGCTGAAGGCCAGGCCCATGTCGGAAAGCTTCATCCGCCCGGTCATCAGGGCGCGGGTTGGATCCAGCTCGCCCTTGCCCAGCCGGACCAGATCCGCACGGCTGACCGACACCGTGAGATCGGCCGGCCGGTCATCATTGGTCACGCAGGCGCCGTCCACGTGGATCACGCCCTCGCCCTTGAGATCGAGCTTCACCGTCCGGCCAAGACCTTCGCCGGATTCAGCGGCGAGACGAATCCGGTCCGTCAGTTCCGCCAGCGTGGCCATGCCCCTGCGCAATGCTCCTGAATCGGCCGGAGCTTCGCTTCCGGCGCCCGCGGTGTAAACCGCCTGATACGGCGGTATGTCACGATTGCCGCGGCCGCGTCGCGTGTGATCAGCCGGGTTTGACGAAGCGGAGCGTCATCCGGTCGCTCTCGCCGATGGCGTCATACTTGGTCCGATCGAACTTCGGGTCAGCAGGCTGGCCGTTGGGCGCGGTGTTGCGCGAAGGCGGCAGGGTCCAGACGCCGAAGGGATGGTCCTTGGTGTCCTTGGGGTTGGCGTTGATCTCGGAACTGGCGGCCAGCCTGAAACCCGCCTTCTGCGCGGCCGCGACCACGGTGGCCTTCGAGACGTAGCCGTCGCTGACGCCTGGCGCTTCCGGACGGGGATCGGCGCGATGCTCCTCGACCGCAAGCACGCCGCCCGGCTTCAGTACCGCGAAAGCGTCGCTCAACACCTTGTCCAGTGTCTTGTTCATCATCCAGTTGTGGATATTGCGGGCGGTGATGACGATGTCCGCGGACCCGGCCGGACCCAGCGGTCCGGAGACCGGTCCGAAACCCACGTACCGGATGGAGCCGTACCTGGCCGTGTCGGCGTATTTGGCCTCGAAGGCCGCCCGGGCCTTCTTGGCCCCCTCGGAGATATTCGGGTTCGCCAGGTCGGCTGCGGTGGCGACATAGGTTCCGCCCGTGGCCTTGGCGTAAGGGGCCAGGATCTCGGTCCAGTAGCCACCGCCCGGCGACAGCTCGATCACCGTCTGCTTCGGCTTCAGGCCCCAGAAGGTGAGGGTCTCGACCGGATGGCGGGCGCCGTCGCGGGCCTTGTTCGCGGCGTCGCGGTCGGGAGCGGCGACCACCGCTTTCAGCTCGGCGTAGCCCGCCTGCGCGGGGGCGCTGGCCTGTGCGGGCAGGCTGGCCAGGGTCAGAATGGCGGCCGTGGAGGCCATGGCGAGACGGAGCATTCGGGGGATCTCCAGAAAGGGGGGACGACGAACCTAGGCGGTGAATCCGTCGCGGCAAAGGCCCTTGAAGGTCCAAGGCCCATCCCCATCTGACTCGGCGGAGGCGCTGGATGTCCGGGCCTTCTGGGCCTAGGGCGACGCCATTCCGGGTCGCCCGCTGTGTCCATCCGAAACCGCAACCTTGCTTTGAAAGAAGGATGTGACCGCATGCGTACGATCGACTTTTCCCCCCTCTATCGCTCCGTCGTGGGTTTCGACCGCCTGGCCTCTCTGCTCGAGACGGCCGCCGCCGACGCCGCGACCGGATATCCTCCCTACAACATCGAGCGGACTGACGAGAACGCCTACCGCATCGACATCGCCGTCGCCGGTTTCCGGGCCGACGAGCTGAATGTCGAGGTGAAGGAGAACCTGCTCACCGTCACCGGGCGCAAGGCCGCCAATGACGACGCGCGCAAGTACCTCCATCGCGGTCTCGCCGAGCGTAACTTCGAGCGGCGCTTCCAGCTGGCGGACTATGTGATCGTCACCGACGCCGACCTGGCCGACGGCCTGCTGTCGATCTCTCTGAAGCGCGAACTGCCCGAGGCGCTGAAGCCGCGGCAGGTGCAGATCAACACCGCGCCCCAGACCACCCTGATCGAGGGTGAAAAGGCCGCCTGATCCCGCAGGGTAATGACATGAGATCGGGCGGCGCTCCCACGGGCGCCGCCCTTTTTTCTAGACCGGCAGGATGACGCCGCGCAGGTCGGCGCCTTCCATGAGGCAGCCATCCATCTGCGCCCCGTCCAGGCGGGCGTACCGCATCCGCGCCCCGCTGAGACTGGCGGGCGTCGCACGCCCCTGGCCCAGCGTCAGCGGGCCGAGATTGGCCCCGGAAAGATCGGCCCGCGTCAGGTTAGAGCCCCCCAGCCGGCAGCCGCGCAGGTCCGCCCCGCTCAGGTTGGCCGTACGCAGGTCGCAGTCCTCAAAATTGGCGCCCTGAAGCTGCACGCCGCTCAGGTCGAGGCCGGCCAGATTGGCGCCCCGGGCGCTCACCGCCGTGAGCTTCAGGCCTCTAAGGGCCTCGCCGACCGAGCGCAGGTCGGCGCCGTCCAGCCGGGCCGGCGCGCCGCTGGCCCCGCCCGAGGTCACCCAGGCGTCGTGCGCCCTGGCCTCTGCCACGAGTTTCGTCGCACGCAGCACGGCCTCTCGGCTCGGGGGCGCGGTTGCGCCGCTGAGCCGGGCCCCGAGCGTCCGCGCCGTCGTAAGCACGACGCCCGACATGTCCGCATCCGAGAATTCCGCACCCTCCAGGTTGGCGCCGGACACGACAGCGGCGCCGAGGAAGGCGCCGGTCAGGTTCGCCCCCCTGAGGTTGGCGTCAGACATCCGGGCGCCCTGCAGGGACGCGTCGGAAAAATCGGCGCCGACGGCGTAAACACCGTCGAGGCGCGAGCGGTCGAGCGTGGCGCCGGTGAGGTTCGCGCCGTCGAGCTCTCCGTCGCGGTTCTCCTCCACCACCGCCGGAAAGCCCCGGGTCGGATGGGGCCGGGCGACGACTCCGGGCCGCAGATCCGCCTCGGTCAGATCTGCTCCGGCGAGATTGGCGCCCGACAGGCAGGCTCCCCGTAGGTCGGCGCGGCGCAGATCGGCGCCCCGGAGATCCACCTGTCGAAGATCGCAGCCACTGAGATTGGCCCCGTCGAGCTTGGCCCCGGCCAGCCGGGCGCCGTTGAACATGGAACCGGAGAAGTCGCCGCCGGACAGCACCCGCCGGGCAAGATCGAGGCCTGAGAAGTCAACGAAGGGAAGCTGGGCCCGCTTCCCGCTCCGGCCGACAACGAAGCGGGCGTGAGCGTCCAGGAGCATCATAAGTTCGCCGCCGCTGAGACTCCGGCGACCGGAGAGCGCCTCTGCGGCCTGGCCCGTGTGGCGCGACATCCGGGACCCTAGATGACTTCGTCGAGGCCGCGGGCGCCGTGGCGGACGACGCCTGCGAAGTCGGCCTGTTTGAGCTGGACGCCCGAGAAGTTGGCGCGGCTGAGGTCGGCTTCGGCGAAGATCGCGTGACGGACATCAGCGTTCGTGAGGTCCGCGCCCTTGAGCTGGGCGCCGGTCAGGTTGCAGGGCAGGACGCGGTCGGCGCCCAGCAGCAGCGGTCCCATCTGAGCCTCGCGAAGATCCGCCCCCGAAAGCTTGGCGCCTACCAGCCGCGCGCCCCTGAGGTCGGCGCGGCGCAGATTGCAGTTGCGCAGATCAGCCCCTTCGAGATGCGCGCCCTGCATCTGCACGCCCTCCATGTCGATCCCGTAGAAGACAGCGCCCTTCGCCGACAGGGCGGTAAGGTTGTATCCGCTGATACTGGACAGGGCCCGCAGGTCCGCGTTGTCAAAGGAGGACGGCTTGCCCTCGCCGCCGCCGGTTTCGCACCAGCGGGCGTGGTCGCGGATCATCTGGTCATAGGGCAGTTCGCTGAGCGCCCGGCCGGACGGCTCGTCGGTCAGGGCGCCTGTCATGTTGGCGTCGGTGACATTCCAGGACTGGGTCTTGGCGCCCACCAGGATCGCGTCACGAAGGTCGGCGCCGGCCAGGTCGGCGCCCGATAGGTCCGCCCCGGACAGGTTGGCGCCCTTCATCTGGGCCTGCTTCAGGTTTGCCCGGATCAGCTTGGCGTCCTTCAGGATCGCGTCGGTGAAGTCCGCGCGGACCGCCATGGCGCCCGACAGCCGCGAGCGTTCCAGGTTGGCCCCGGCCAGGATCGCGCCCTGCAGTTCGTTCTGGTTGGCCATGCCTGTCTCCAGGCGGCGGAAGCCGAACTCCCGGCTGGCGGCGGCCAGGGTGCCCTCGCGCAGGTCGGCTTCGAAGAGATCGGCTCCGGTGAGGTCGACATTGCGCATGCACGAGCCGCGCAGGTCCGCCCGGCGCATGGACGCCTCGCGCATGTCGGAACTGGTCAGGTCGGCGCAGAACAGCGTGGCGTTGTCGAGCTTGGCCCCCCGGACCTTGCAGCCGGTCATGATCGCGCCGGTGAAATCGGCGTCGCAGAGGTTCCGGCCGTGCAGATCGGCGCCGCTGAGGTCCTTGAAGGCGAAAACGGCGCGCGCCCCACCCGGCTTCGAACTCCACAGACGGTCGTGCTTGGCGCAGATCGCATCGACCTCGGCCTGGCTCAGGCGGGTCTGGACGAGCGTTCTGGCGTTGGCGGTCGACATGGCGGTCTGAGGTCTGGAGGCGCTTGCAGGAGCGGGAACGGGATTTGGTGAACCACGTTAGCGCCTGCGGATTAACGGCGACTTTCCAGGGTCTTGGCCGGGGCATAGCCGGCGTAGAGCGGCTCCGCGACGCCTTGCATCAACCCCTGGTCCGTGATGACGCCCGCTGCCTGCAACTGACGCGCGCCTTCGCCCGCAGCGAAGACCGAGGAATCAGCGCACGCGATCACCACCCGGGCCACGCCGGCGGCGATCAGCCGTTCGCTGCAGGACAGCCCGCCGGCCGACCGCCGGGCGCAGGGTTCAAGGGTGACATAGGCGGTTGCGCCCGCCGCGCGGTCTCCGGCCGCGGCGAGGGCGATTTCCTCGCCATGAACCCGGCCGCCCGACGCGGTGACCCCCTCGCCCACGATCGCGCCGTCCAGAACGACGACACATCCGACTGACGGATTTGTGGCGGTGTCTCCGACGTGGGTCCACGCGAGTTCGATCGCGCGCCGCATGAAGTCTTCGTCCGTCATCGGGCCATCATGGGCCGCCCCGCGCCGCGGGTGAAGGCCCCTAGACGGGCGGCAGGGCCGTCGCGCGGGCTTCGTCGAGATAACGCGCCGCCGTTGGTTTCAGTGCGGCGTCCAGTTCGATCACCAGCGGGTTGCTGGTCGGGATCTCGACGCCGACGATGGCGTCATCAGACACGGCGAACAGCAGCTTGACGATCGCCCGCAACGAATTGCCGTGAGCAGCGACCAGCAGGGTCTCGCCGCGCTTCAGGCACGGAACGATGTCGGCGTTCCAGTAGGGCTCCACCCGGTCCAGCGTTGTCTTGAGGCTTTCGGTGGTCGGCAGGGCCGCGCCGGCATAGCGGCGATCATGGGCGAAGTCGTACTCACCGCCCGGCGCCAGTTCCGGCGGCGGGATGTCGTAGGAGCGCCGCCACACCTTGACCTGGGCCTCGCCGTGCTTGGCCGCGGTCTCGGTCTTGTTCAGACCGGTGAGGCCGCCGTAGTGGCGCTCGTTCAGCCGCCAGTCCTTCACCTCGGGGACGAAGGTCTGACCGGCGGCGGCGAGGGCCAGCCAGGAGGTCCGGATCGCGCGCGTCAGCACCGAGGTGAACACCCGGTCGATGGAGAGACCGGCGGCCTTGATCAGCTCGCCCCCCTTCTTCGCCTCGGCTTCGCCCTGGGCGGTGAGGTCGACATCGACCCATCCGGTGAAGCGGTCTTCCAGGTTCCACTGGCTCTGGCCATGACGCAGCAGGATCAGGGTCGGCACGAAAGGCTCCTCAAGATGCGGAGCGTCCGGCTAGCGCGCCGGCGCCGAAAGGGAAAGCCGGAATTGCGCCGCAGCCCGCGCCAGATCCGCGCTGATGGCATTCCCGGTGTATCGGCCGGGCCCTACCCGGGACTCGCGGAGCGGGCTATAGCGGGACCATGTTCGACCGCTTCTATCTGGCGCTCCTGGGCTTTGGCGCTCTCGCCGCCGTGGGTCTGTCCCTGGTCTGGCCGCAGGGCCTGGGCGACCGCTCCCCCGCGCCGTTCGGGCATGAGCCCGTTCAGCGCACGCCGGCCATGCAGGCGGCGATGCGCCGCGAGACGGAAGCGGCCCAGCGCCGGGTCGACCAGGCTCGTGAGGCGGTCCGCAATATCCAGAACCAGGCGATCGCGCCCTCGCAATGACCGCCGACCACACCATCGCCGTCGGCCGCCGGGTGCTGGACGCCGAAGCCGAGGGTCTGCGCCGCCTGTCCGCCAGCCTCGGTGCGACCTTCGCTGACGCTGTCGAGGCCCTGTTTGCCGCCAGGGGTCGGATCGTGTGCACCGGCATGGGCAAGTCGGGTCATGTGGCGCGGAAGATCGCCGCGACACTGGCGTCCACCGGCTCGGCGGCGATGTTCGTCCACCCCAGCGAAGCCAGCCACGGCGACCTAGGCATGATCGGCGCCGACGATGTGATCCTGGCGCTGTCCAAGACCGGCGAGACCCGCGAACTGGCCGACGTGATCGCCTATGCGGCCCGCTTCGACATCCCGCTGATCGGGATCACCGCGGCGGCGGACAGCACGCTCGGCGTGGCGGCGGACATTGTCCTGATGCTGCCCGATGCACCCGAGGCTACCGATGCGGTGAATGCGCCGACCACCTCCACCACCCTGCAGATCGCAATGGGCGACGCCCTTGCCGTCGCCCTGCTCGAGCGCCGGGGATTCCGGCCGCAGGATTTCCGGGTCTTCCACCCGGGCGGCAAGCTGGGGGCCATGCTTCGCACCGCGGCCGACCTGATGCACGGTCGTGAGGAACTCCCGCTCGTGGCGCCGGAGACGCCCATGCGCCAGGCCCTGCTGGTGATGACCCAGATGCGGTGGGGGATCGTCGGAGTCACCGGCCCCGACGGCCGCCTGCTGGGGGCCATCACCGACGGAGACCTTCGCCGGCACATCGACGGCCTGCTCGACCGTACCGCTGGCGAGGTGATGACGCCCGGACCGAAGAAGGTGGCGCCCGCTTCGATGCTGGCGGGCGAAGCCCTTGCGCTGATGAGCGATCCTCCGCCGGCGGTCACCGTGCTGTTCGTGGTCGAGGACGGAAAGCCGCTGGGGATCCTCCACGTGCACGATCTGCTGCGCGCAGGGGTGATGTAGGCCGTCACGGTCGGAACATGTTGTTCGGTTAAGGCTTCGGTGAGAGCCCGCGGCCTATCGCCTCGGTCAACCATGTCCGACACGCCGCCTCCGGAGGCATCATGCTGCCCACCCCCCGCGCTGACCTGATCCCGAACACCTTCGACTACGAGAACAATCCGCTCGTGAAGGCCACGGGCTTCCGGGAATACGACGCGCGCTGGCTGTTCGGGCCGGAGATCAACCTGCTGGGCATCGAAGCCCTGGGCCTGGGTCTGGGGACCCTGATCCACGAGATGGGCCAGAAGCGGATCGTCGTCGGTCACGACTACCGTTCCTACTCACTGTCGATCAAACAGGCCCTCACCATCGGCCTTGTCGCCGCCGGATGCGAAGTTCTGGACATCGGTCTGGCCGTCTCACCGATGGCCTATTTCGCCCAGTTCGACCTGGACGCCCCCTGTGTGGCCATGGTCACCGCCAGCCACAACGAGAACGGCTGGACCGGCGTGAAGATGGGCGCCCAGCGGCCGCTGACCTTCGGCCCTGACGAAATGGGCCGGCTCAAGGAGATCGTGCTGGAGGGCAAGTGGGCCAAGCGGCCCGGCGGTTCCCTGGTCCACATCGCCGGCGTCGCCGAGCGCTACATCGCAGACGCCGCCAGCCGGGTCAGTCTGAAGCGCCCGCTCACCGTGGTCGCAGCCTGCGGCAATGGCACGGCCGGGGCCTTCGCGCCGAAAGCCCTGCGCGACATGGGCGTCGCCGTGCTGATCGAGATGGACTGCGAGCTCGACTACAATTTCCCGCGGTACAATCCGAACCCCGAAGACAGCATCATGCTGCACGCCATGGCAAAGACGGTGCGCGAACACGGCGCCGACCTGGCCCTCGGCTTCGACGGTGACGGCGACCGCTGCGGTGTGGTGGATGACGAGGGCGAGGAGATCTTCGCCGACAAGATCGGGCTGATGCTCGCCCGAGACCTGTCGCATCTCTACAAGGACGCGACCTTCGTGGTGGACGTGAAATCCACGGGCCTGTTCGTCACCGACCCGGTGCTGAAGGCCAACGGCGCCAACACCGTCTACTGGAAGACCGGCCACAGCTACATCAAGCGCAAGACCGCCGAACTGGGCGCCCTGGCCGGGTTCGAGAAGAGCGGCCACTTCTTCATGAACCCGCCGATCGGACGCGGCTACGACGACGGCCTGGTGGCCGCGGCCGCCATCCTGGCCATGCTGGACCGCAATCCCGACAAGAAACTTTCGGACCTGAAAAAGGCCCTGCCGGTGGCCTACACGTCGCTGACCATGAGCCCGCATTGCGCCGATGAGGAAAAGTACGGCGTCGTCGATGACGTGGTCGCCGAATACACGGCCTTCGCCAATGCCGGCGGCACGATCCTGGGACGCAAGATCGTCGACCTTATAACCGTCAACGGCGTTCGCGTGGCCCTTGAGGACGGCTCCTGGGTGCTGGTGCGCGCCTCGTCCAACAAGCCCGAGATCGTGGTGGTGGTGGAAAGCACGCAGTCTGAGGACGACATGCGGGCCCTGTTCCACAAGGAAGTGAAGCCCAGGCTGGCCAGGCGTCCGCAGGTGGGCGCCTACAACCAGGAAATCTGATCCGTAGCGCGTGGTGCGGCGCCGAAATTGCTGCACTGCGATACCTGTGTACCAATCCAGTTGCCGAGCCTGAGTTGATCTCGCGAGCGGCTCGAACCCGGGGGAATAATCCATGCGCGTGGCGATGATCGGAACAGGATACGTGGGCCTTGTGAGCGGCGCGTGTTTCGCCGACTTCGGTCACACGGTCACCTGCATCGACAAGGACGCGGGCAAGATCGACCAGCTCAAGGCCGGAGGCATCCCCATCTATGAGCCGGGGCTGGATCTGCTGGTCGCGGCCAACGTCAAGGCCGGGCGCCTGTTCTTTTCATCGGACGCGGCCGACGCCGTGCACGAGGCCGACGCGGTGTTCATCGGCGTGGGCACACCGTCGCGGCGCGGGGACGGCTATGCGGACCTGTCCTATGTCTACGCCGCGGCCGAGGAGATCGCGGGGCTCGTCAACGGCTTCACGGTGATCGTCACCAAATCGACGGTGCCGGTGGGGACGGGTGACGAGATCGAGGCGATCTTCAGGCGTGTGCGCCCTGACGCCGACGTGGCGGTGGTTTCCAATCCGGAGTTTCTCCGGGAAGGCGCTGCGATCGAGGATTTCAAGCGGCCTGACCGGGTCGTGGTCGGCACCCAGGACGAGCGCGCCCAGGCGATCATGCGCGAGCTGTATCGCCCGCTCTATCTGAACGAGACGCCGATCCTGTTCACCAGCCGGCGCACCAGTGAGCTGATCAAGTATGCCGCCAACGCCTTCCTGGCGCTCAAGATCACCTACATCAACGAGATGGCAGACCTCTGTGAGGCTGTGGGCGCCGATGTCCAGCAGGTGGCGCGGGGGATCGGCCTCGACGGGCGGATCGGCGGCAAGTTCCTGAATGCGGGGCCCGGCTATGGCGGCTCCTGCTTCCCGAAGGACACTCTGGCGCTGGTGCGCACGGCCCGGGACGCGGGCGCCCCGGTCGAGCTCGTCGAGACGACCGTGAAGGTCAACGACGAACGCAAGCGGGCCATGGCCCGGAAGGTCGTGAAAGCCCTCGGCGGCGATCTGAAGGGAAAGACGGTCGGCGTGCTGGGCCTGACATTCAAGCCCAATACCGATGACATGCGCGATGCCCCGTCGCTGGCGATCATTCCGGCGCTGATCGACAAGGGCGCCCGGATCCAGGCGTTTGATCCCGAGGGCGAGGAGGCCCGGAAGCTGCTGCCGGACGTGGAGTTCAAGGACGATCCCTACGCCACCGCGACGGGCGCCGACGTCCTCGTCATCATCACGGAATGGGACCAGTTCCGCGCGCTGGACCTGGACCGGATCAAGCTGCTGATGACCCGGCCGGTGATGGTCGACCTGCGAAACATCTATAAGCCCGCGGACATGCTGGCCCGGGGCTTCGAATACTCAAGCATCGGGCGGCCATAGCCGCCGCGTCGAGCCTAGAAGCTCTGGCCGTAGGTCCGCATGATGACTTCGGCGATCCAGGCGGCGCCGGCCCAGAAGGCCAGTCCGAGGAACGCTACGAAAACCAGGCACGCGATCGAGCGGACGGGCCGCTCCATCTGCCGCGCTGCACCGGTCAGGGCGAGGTCGCGCCGCATGTATCCTCCCAAGCAACTCTTCTTCGATCGAGCCGGGTCGAGCCAGCCGATGTGTCGATGCTGACACAGGATTCAGGGCTTGGGTAGGGTTCTGATATCCTTAACGACAGATTGGCGGGCGGCCCGGGATCGCTGAGCAGGTCAGGCGGCCGCCTTCCTGACCGCGCCGGCGATGTCCCTGACCACCTGGTTGACGAGCTTCTCGTCGTCGCCTTCGGCCATGATACGGATCAGCGGCTCGGTGCCCGAGGCGCGCACAACCAGTCGGCCCGTCCCGCTCAGGCGCTCTTCGGCCTCGGCCAATGCAGCCTTCACCTGATCGCTCTCAAGCGGCTTGCCACCGGAGAACCGGACGTTCTCAAGAAGCTGGGGCACCGGCTCGAACTGGCGGGCCAGCGCGCTCATCGGCTTGTCGCTTTCCTTCAGCACCGCCAGCACCTGCAGGGCCGCGAGCAGGCCGTCGCCGGTGGTGGAATAGTCGGACAGGATCATGTGACCGGACTGCTCGCCGCCGAGGTTGAAGCCACCCTCCCGCATGCGGACCATCACCGCACGGTCGCCCACCGCGGTGCGCTCAAGGGTCAGTTTGCGGTCGGCGAGGAAGCGTTCCAGCCCCAGATTGGACATGACAGTGGCCACCACGCCGCCGCCGGTGAGCCGGTTGCTCCGCGACCAGCTATCGGCGATCAGGGCCATGATCTGATCGCCGTCGACCAGCCGTCCTGTCTCGTCGCAGATCAGAAGTCGGTCAGCGTCGCCGTCGAGGGCGATGCCGATGTCGGCGCGGAACTCGCGCACAGCCTTGACCATGGCCGCCGGATGGGTCGAGCCGCAGTCGGCGTTGATGTTGGTCCCATTGGGCTCCACGCCCACCTTAATGACATCGGCGCCCAGCTCATACAGCACCACGGGCGCGACCTTGTAGGCGGCCCCGTTGGCGCAATCGATGACCACGCGCAGGCCGGAGAGGTTCAGCCTCCGGGGGAATGTAGCCTTGGCAATCTCGACATAACGGGCCTGGGAATCGTCGACGCGGGCCACGCGCCCCAGAGCGGTCGGCGCCGCCAGGCCATCGGCCAGTCCCTGATCCATCAACGCCTCGATCTCGATCTCCTTGTCATCGGAAAGCTTGTAGCCGTCCGGACCGAACAGCTTGATCCCGTTGTCGGTGAAGGCGTTGTGCGAGGCCGAGATCATCACGCCGAGGTCGGCCCGCAGCGACCGGGTCATCATGGCCACACCCGGCGTCGGCATTGGCCCCAGCAGGCGGACATCCATGCCGACACTGGCGAAACCCGCGACCAGGGCCGGCTCGACCATGTAGCCCGACAGGCGTGTGTCCTTACCGATCACCACCAGGTGGCGCCTCTCGTCCTGGGACTTGAAGACCTTGCCCGCGGCCATGCCGACCCGCAGGGCCACTTCGGCGGTCATCGGATGGCTATTGGCCAGGCCACGGATGCCGTCTGTGCCGAAATAAGCGCGCTTGGTCATGGAATGCTCGCGGGAATTGCTCTGGAAACGAACCGAAACGGAGATTTAATCGACGGCGGCTTAGCGGATGCTAAAGGCGCCGCTCGAGGGCGGGACCGCTTGGGATTCGCCTTAACACAAAGAAAGCTCCGACCACATGTGCGGCATCATCGGCATTGTCGGGACGTCCTCGGTGCAGGATCGGCTCATCGAGAGCCTCAAACGTCTTGAGTACCGGGGTTACGATTCAGCGGGGATCGCCGGCTTCGGCCCGGACGGCATCGAGAGGCGCCGCGCGGCGGGCAAGCTACGGAACCTGGAAGAGGTGCTGGCCGGCGATCCGCTGACCGCCTCGGTCGGCATCGGCCATACCCGTTGGGCCACCCACGGACCGCCGACGGTCGGCAACGCCCACCCGCACCAGGCCGGCCGGGTCACCCTGGTCCACAACGGCATCATCGAGAATTTCGCTGAGCTGAAAGCCGAACTGAAGGCCGAGGGCCGCGTCTTCTCCACCGACACCGACACCGAGGTCGTGGCCCAGCTGCTGGACCGTGAACTGGCCAGCAAGGCTCCGCTGGAGGCCTTCAAGGCCACCCTGGACCAGGTGCGCGGCGCCTTTGCCCTGGTCGTGATGATCGAGGGCGAGACCAATCTGCTGCTGGGCGCCCGAGAAGGTCCCCCACTGATCGTGGGCTACGGCGACGGCGAGATGTTCCTGGGCTCGGATGCCCTGGCGGTCGGACCCTTCACCAACCGCGTCGCCTACCTAGAGGACGGCGACTATGTGGCCATCGACCACAACGGCGCGCGCGTGTTCGAGAAGTCCGGACGCCCGGTGGACCGTCCGGTCCAGGTGGTCCCGCAGTCCCCCGCTCTGATGGAGAAGGGCAACTACCGGCACTTCATGGAGAAGGAGATTCACGATCAGCCCGAAGGTTGCCAGCGGACGATTGCCGCCTACGTGGACGCCCTGGGCGGTCTGACCGCCGTTCCGGGCGGGGTCGACTTCGCGGCCCTGAACCGGATCCAGATCGTCGGCTGTGGCACCGCCTATCTGGCCGGGCTGATCGGGAAATACCTAATCGAGCCGTTGGCGGATCTGCCGGTGGATGTCGAGGTGGCTTCGGAGTTCCGCTACCGGCAGCCGGCGCTGAGGCCGGATTGCCTCGTGGTGGCGATCTCGCAGTCCGGCGAGACCGCCGACACATTGGCGGCGCTGCGCTACTGCCAGGCCCGCGGCATGAAGAGCGCCGCGGTGGTGAACGCGGTCGGCTCGACCATGGCCCGCGAGGTCGACGTGGTGTGGCCGATTCACTGCGGACCCGAGATCGGCGTCGCCTCGACCAAGGCCTTCACCGCCCAGGTGAGTGTGCTGACCGCCATCGCCGTCGCCGCCGCCCGGGCGCGCGGCAGGATCGACGAGGCCGAGGAGCGCCGGCTTGTGGCCGTGCTGATGGAAGCGCCCCGGCTGATCGCGGAATCGATCAACCTCGAAGAGGCGGTCAAGAGCATCGCCCTGGAAGTCTCACGGGCGCGGGACGTGCTGTTCCTGGGACGCGGCCCGATGTATCCGCTGGCCCTGGAAGGCGCGCTGAAGCTCAAGGAGATTAGCTATATCCACGCCGAGGGCTATGCGGCCGGCGAGTTGAAGCACGGCCCCATCGCCCTGGTGGACGAGCATACGCCGATCGTCATCCTCGCGCCCTTCGACAGCTATTTCGAGAAGTCGGCCTCGAACATGAGCGAGGTAATGGCCCGAGGCGGCCAGGTGGTGTTCATCACCGACCCGGAGGGCGAGCGGCATGCGCCGGCCGGGGCCCGCGTGGTGGTGACGGCGCCGCGCTGCGATCCGCTGATCGCACCGCTGGTGATGGCGGCGCCGATCCAGCTGCTCGCCTACTATGTGGCGGTGCAGAAGGGCGCCGATGTGGATCAGCCCAGAAACCTCGCCAAGTCTGTCACGGTGGAGTGACGCCGGCAGCCGGCGCAGGGAAATCAAAGTCCGCACAAAAGAAAACGGCCGCCCCGGAAGGGACGGCCGTTCGCTCAAGCGATCCTGAAAAGGATGCTTACTTCTTTTCCGGCGCGGCGGGCGTGGTCGCCATGGCGTCGGCGGCAGCAGCCGGAGCAGCGGCTTCGGCGGCGGCCGGAGCGGCGGCTTCAGCAGCGGCCGGAGCAGCGGCTTCGGCGGCGGCCGGAGCAGCAGCTTCAGCAGCGGCGTCGGCGGCCGGCGCGGCCGGGGCTTCTTCTTTTTTCTGGCAGGCGGCGAGGCTCAGGGCCATGACACCGGCGGCGGCAACGGTCAGAATGCGAAGCTTCATATGAGTAGGCTCCCCTGGGGGTGAATCCCCGGACAGGGGAACCCTACACAACTTGGTGCGATCTCAAAATCGTGATCGTTCCTTCGGCGTGAATTAGTGTGGTCCGCGGACCACGGCGCGCCCTGCGGCAAGGCGGGGCAGGCGCGGTCCTCAGTGGGTGTGAGAGAACATGGGTGCACGTGTACGCAAGGCGGTCCTCCCCGTGGCGGGACTCGGGACCCGGGTCCTTCCCGGAGCCAAGACCACGCCCAAGAACCTGCTGAACGTGGTCGACCGTCCGATCCTGTCCTACGTGGTCGAGGAGGCTCGTGCGGCGGGTATTGAGCACTTTGTGTTCATCGTCGGCCGCGGCCAGGGCGCCATCGAGGACTATTTCGACTCCAACCCCGAGATCGAGGGAACACTGGAGGCCAAGGGCAAGCTCGACATCCTGGCCGACATCCGTCGAGACCTGCCGCAGCCCGGGCAGATGAGCTTCATCCGGCAGATGGCGCCCCTGGGGCTTGGCCACGCGGTGTGGTGCGCCCGCGACGTGATCGGCGACGAGCCCTTCGCGGTTATGCTGCCTGACATGCTTATGATGGCGAAGCGCCCGGCCCTGGCGCAGTGCGTCGACGCCTACGCGCAGAAGGGCGGCAACATCGTCGCCGTCGAGCCCGCACCGAAGGGCGAGGCGCACAAGTACGGCATCGTCGCCCTCGACGGGCAGGATGGCCGCCTGAACCGCATGACCGGCATGGTCGAGAAGCCGGCCCCCGGGACGGAGCCTTCCAACCTGTTCATCTCGGGGCGATACATCCTGCAGCCGGAAATCTTCAACATCCTGGAGACACAGGAGCGCGGCGCCGGCGGCGAAATCCAGCTGACCGACGGCATGTTCAACCTGATGAAGACCCAGGCGTTCCACGCCCTGGAATACGAGGGAACGACCTACGACTGCGGCGACAAGATCGGCCTGCTGCGCGCCAACGTCGCCTTCGCCCTGGCCCGGCCTGACCTGGCCGACGCCGCCCGCGCGGCGATCCGGGAGCTTCTGTAGGCCTTGCGCCTCCTGCTCTTCGGCTACGGCTTTTCCGGGCGCGTCATGGCCCGACAAATGGCGGCCGCCGGTTGGGACGTGGTGGCGACCCACCGGGACGAGGCCGGACGGGCGCGGATCGTGGCTGACGGCTTCGAGGCTGTGGATATTTCGGATCGCGCGGCGCTGGCCGCGGCCCTGAGGGCGACGCAGGCCCTGCTGGTCACCGCGCCGCCCGGACCTGACGGTTGTCCCGGCCTCAACACCCTGGTCCCGGCGCTCGCCAATGCGCGGGCCTTCCCGGACTGGATCGGCTACCTCTCGACCACCGGCGTGTACGGTGATCGCAGGGGAGGCTGGGCCACGGAGCAGAGCCGGCTGGCGGCGCAGTCTGTGGAAGGCGCCCGACGGGTCGGCGCGGAACGCGACTGGCTGGAGGTTGGTCGCGGCATGGGTCTGACCGTCACAATCTTCCGACTGCCCGGCATCTACGGCCCTGGCCGCTCGACTTTCGACCGCTTGCGCGATGGCCGCGCCCGCCGGATCGTCGCGCCGGGGCAGGTCTTCTCCCGAATCCACGTGGACGATCTGGCCGCCGGGCTCGCCGCATCCATCGCCCGCCCGCGCGCCGGCGGGATCTACAATCTCTGCGACGACGAGCCGGCGCCGAACAGCGATGTCATCGCCTTTGCCGCGCAGCTCCTGGGGACCGAGCCACCGCCGGAGATCGCCCTGGCGAACGCCCGGCTGGCGCCCGCCGCCATGCGGTTCTACGCGGAGAGCAAGCGCATCTCGAACGCACTCGCCAAGGCGGAACTTGGCTGGCGGCCCATGTATCCCAGCTATCGGGAAGGGCTGAACGCCATCCTTGCGCAGGAAACCCGTGAGAGGCATGCCTCGGCCGACTGATCCTGGGGAGGGACTGCGATGTCGGACGCGGCGAAGCTCGATGCGCTGAGGGAGGCCGCCAGGCTGGCGTGGCTCTACGCTCTGCCCCTGATCGAGGTGGCGTCAACGCGCGCGCGCGGATTTCCCGCTCCCTCCCCGACCAACACCTTCGGACACCTGACGCAGCTGGCGGACCACACCGCCCGCGGAATCACCACGCCGAACAACGACACCCTCTACTCGTCGGCGCATCTCGATCTGAGCCTGGGCCCGGTGGAATTGACCCTGCCCCCGTCCGGCGACCGATATGTCTCGGTAGCGCTCATGGACGCCTACACGAACAACTTCGCGATCCTCGGCAGCCGGACGACCGGCCGCGACGGTGGGACGTTCCGGATTGTCGGCCCGGCCGAGGGCGGGGTCTCGCCCAATCAGGTCCGCTCGCCGACGCCGCAGGTCTGGGCCCTGGCGCGAGTGCTGGTGGATGGGGCGAAGGACATGGCGGCGGCCATGGCCGTGCAGGCCGGGCTCACCGTGCGGGGGCCCGTCGCCGGGCCGCCCCTGCCCTGTGCGACCCGCGATGCGCCCTGGCAGGACTACTTCGCCAGCGCCGCGCGGCTGATCGCCGAGAACCCGCCGCCCGCGACAGACCTGGCTCACGTCCTGGCGATGGGCCCGCTGGGACTGGATGGCTTCGACCCGCAGCGTTTCTCGTCCGCGGAGATCGAGGCGATCGAGGCGGGCGTCGCCAAGGCGAAGGTCGATGTCCGCAGCGGGGGCGGCCCGGGCTTCATCGACGGCTGGTCATATCCCCAGCCCGGGCTCGGCGACTTCGGCCAGGACTACCGTCAGCGCGCCTCGGTGGCGCTCGGCGGACTTGCCGCGCTCCCGCCGGTCGAGGCGATGTACATGCGCGCCCGCGGCCCCCTTCCCCGCGCACTGTTCGACGGGCGCGAGAGCTGGCATCTGCACTTCCCGGCGGACCGGCCGCTGCCGATCCATTCGTTCTGGTCGCTGAGCCTCTACGAGGCGACTCCGGACGGACAGTTCTTCTTCACCGACAATCCGGTGAACCGCTACGCCATCGGCGACCGCACAGAGGGCCTGCGGACAAATGCGGATGGCTCGCTGGACATATGGATCGGCTCGGCCAGTCCCGGACCGGACCGGGAAAGCAACTGGCTGCCCGCCCCGGACGGTCCCTTCGCGCTGTTCATGCGCGCCTACCTGCCCAAGCCCGAACTGCTGAACGGCCGGTACCGCCTGCCGCCCGTCGTGGCGGCCGACTAGGCGCGAGCGGATCGGGCCCTCTGCCCCGGGGGGCGCCTCACACGATTGCGCAGGCATCCTCAACGGCGGCGATCAGCCGGTCGATGTCCTGTGGGCGCGACAGTCGGTGATCGCCGTCGCGGATCAGGGTGAAGACCACGTCGTCGCCCTTCAGCGCCTGGACGAGTTCCAGCGCGTGTCGCCAGGGCACATCGGGGTCCTGGCCGCCCTGCAGGATCCGGACGGGAACCTCGATTGGAACCGGCGCGCCGGTGAGGATCGACCAGCGCGCGCCATCCTCCAGCAGCGCACGCGAGATCGGATAGGGCTCGCCGTAGGCGGACGGACGCAGCCAGACTCCATCGGCGGCGAGGGCGGCGTGACCCTCGGGCGGAATCTCCGGGGTCATCAGTTTCGACGTGAAGTCCGGCGCCGGGGCGACCAGCACCATGGACTTCACGCGATCCGGCCGCGCCATCGTCACGAGGCTCGCGATCCAGCCCCCCATGGAAGAGCCGACAAGCACCACTTCGCCGGTCGTGAGTTCGTCCAGCACCGCCAGCGCATCGTCGCGCCAGCGGCTGATCGTGCCGTCCACGAAGGCCCCCGAGGACCCGCCGTGCCCGAAATAGTCGAAGCGCACATAGGCGCCGCCCGCCGCCATGGCACGGTCGGCCAGCGCCTGGGCCTTCGTCCCGGTCATGTCCGACATGAACCCGCCCAGCCAGACCACCGTCGGGCCCGAGCCCTCGACCCGGCGCCACGCCAGCCGTTCACCGTCGGGTCGATCGAGAACTCCGCTGCATTCGCTCATGCCAACCTCTTAGCAGGCGGGACCAACTCAGGTTAGAGAGGACCCGTGACGTTACCCCCTGACTTCACGCTCCTCCAGGTCGTCCCCGAACTCGAGACGGGCGGCGCGGAACAGAGCACCATCGACGTGGCCCGGGCCGTGGTCCGCGCCGGCGGTACGGCGCTGGTCGCCACCCGGGGCGGGCGGATGACGGCGCGCCTCGAATCGGACGGCGGGCGGTTGGCGCAGATGCCTGTGCAGACCAAGAACCCACTGACCATGCTGGGCAACGCCGCGCGGCTGGTGGCGCTGATCCGGCAGGAAAAGGTCTCGATCGTCCACGCTCGCAGCCGCGCCCCAGCCTTCTCGGCGCTGTGGGCGGCGCATGTGACCGGCACGCCGTTCGTCGCCACCTACCATGGGGTCTATAAGGCCCGTTCGAGCCTGAAGCGCTGGTACAACGCCGTGATGACCCGGGGCGACCTGGTGATCGCCAACTCGGACTACACCCGCGACCACGTCCTGGCCGAACACGGGGTCGCCCCGGAGAAGCTGGTGACCATCCCGCGCGGTGTCGACCTCGAGCGGTTCGACCCCGCGTTTGTGCCGCTGGTCCGCGTGGACGCCCTGCGCGAGGCCTGGGCCGCGCCGGCCGACGGGCGCACCCGCATATTGCTTGCCGGGCGCCTGACCCGGATCAAGGGCCACCTGACCATCGTCGAGGCCGCGCGCCAGCTGGCGGCGCAGGGGCGGAGCGACTTCCAGATCCTGTTCGCCGGCGACGACCAGGGACGGACCGGCTATGCCGCCGAAGTGCAGGCGGCCATCGATGCCGCCGGACTCGCCGATGTTGTCCGGATCGTTGGTCATTGCGACGACATGCCGGCGGCCTACCTGCTGGCCGACTTCGCCATCCTGCCGACCCTTGTGCCGGAATCCTTCGGCCGCGCGGCGGTCGAACCCCAGGCCATGGGGCGCGTGGTGATCGCCTCGAACCACGGTGGTGTCACCGAGACCATTCTTGACGGCGTGACCGGCTGGCTGGCCCCGGTCGGCGATTCCGACGCCTGGGCCGCGGCGCTCGCCCACGCCATCGATCTTGGTCCCGGCAAGCGCCAGGAGATGGGCGTGGCCGGTCGCAAGCGGGCCCGACAGCTCTATTCCGCCGAGGCCATGTGCGCCGCCACCCTGGCCGCCTACGAGGCCCTGCTCAAAGTCCGCGCCGAATGAGCCGCCGGATGGAACGCATCCTGGTGATCAAGCTGTCGGCCCTGGGCGACTTCGTCCTGGCGCTTGCGGCGATGAAGAAGATCCGCCAGGCGCACCCCAAGGCGCACATCACTCTGCTGACCACACCCCCGTTCGAGGCCCTGGCCAGGATCTGCCCCTACTTCAACGCCGTGGACAGCGGCGGGCGGACCGACAGCTTCTCGGGCTGGATGGCTCTGAGAAAGCGGATCCGGGCGGCCAGCTATGACCGGGTCTATGACCTGCAGACCTCGTCGCGTTCGAACCGGATCTTCCAGATTCTGCGCCCGCGTCCACCCGCCTGGTCCGGGATCGCGCTGGGCTGCTCGCTGCCGCACAAGAATCCCCTGCGCAACGGCATGCACACCCTTGAGCGGCACGCCGACCAGCTGATGTACGCCGGCATCTGGGACGACGCGCCGACCGAGCCCGGCACCGCGCCGCCGCCGGACCTGTCCTGGGTTCTGAAGTCCGCGCCCACAGAGAGGCCCATATCGGGGGCGAACCGGCCCCGGCCCTACGTGATGTTCGTCCCCGGCGGCGCATCGCACCGACCCGAGAAGCGCTGGCCCGTCGAGCGGTATTCGGAGCTCGCCCGCATCCTCTATTCCCGGGGCTTCGACATCGTGATCATCGGCGGGCCGCAGGAGGCTGAGCTGGCCCACGCGATCCAGCGGGCGACGCCCCGCGCCCGCGACCTGACCGGGCGCACCGACTTCGCCAAGGTGGCCATGCTGGGCGCCCGGGCGGCGCTGGCGATCGGCAACGACACCGGTCCGCTGCACCTGGCCGCCGCCGCCGGGGCGCCAGCGATCGTGCTGTTCTCGAAGGCCTCCGACCCCGCCCTTTCAGCCCCTCGCGGGCGCGTGGCGATCCTGCGGGCGGAAAACCTTTCCGACCTGCCTGTGGCGCAAGTGGCGCAGGCAGCCAACTCTTTGGTCCCCTCGCCCGCGTCTACGCCTTGATACTGGGGGTCCGCTTCGTCATATACTGAGGCACGACCGGATCGCCGCGCGCGACCCGGCGTTTTTTGCGTTTCAACAGTCCGGAGAACTGCCTATTCGCCGCCCCATGCAAGCGCCGCCCGTCAAAGAAGGGCCGCGCATGAACGAAGATATCCGCGTTCCCCGTGTCCTGCTCATCGATCAGCACGGCGAAAAGCAGGGCGTGATGCCCACGTCTGCTGCGATCGAGGCGGCTGAAGAAGCCGGCCTGGATCTCGTGGAGATCGTTCCCAACGCCGATCCGCCCGTCTGCAAGATCCTGGACTACGGCAAGTTCAAGTTCCAGGAGCAGAAGAAGAAGAACGAGGCGCGGAAAAAGCAGAAGGTGGTGGAGCTCAAGGAAATCAAGCTCCGGCCGAACATCGACGTCCACGACTACGAGGTGAAGCAGCGCTCGATGCACCGCTTCTTCGAAGAGGGCGACAAGGTGAAGATCACCCTGCGCTTCCGCGGTCGCGAACTGGCCCACCCGGAACTCGGGATGAAGCTGCTCCAGAAGGTGAAGGCCGACTTCGAGCCCGTCGCCAAGGTGGAGTACGAGCCCCGCATGGAGGGCCGCCAGATGATCATGATCCTGGCGCCCCGGTGACGGGAAAGACCTACGGAATACTCGGAGCGGTCGCCATCTCGGCGGCCGTTTTCGCATCTGCAGCCCCGGCGCAGAATGCGGCCACCTGGAGCAAGCCAGTTGCGCCGTTCAGGATCGGCGAGGGCCTGTACTACGTGGGCGCTCTCGACCTCACGTCGTACCTGTTCGTAACCAGGGCCGGCCTGATCGTGCTGGATGGCGGGGACGGCACGGTCGGAAAGCAGGTGGCGGCCAATATCCGCACCCTCGGGTTCGACCCGGCGCAGGTGAAGATCCTGCTCAACACCCACCAGCATTTCGACCACGCCGCCGGCCTTGCCGAGATCCGCAAGGCTGCTCCGAACGCAAAGCTGTACGCGAGCGCCGCCGACGGCCTGATCATTGCGGCGGGCGGCAGGGGCGACCCCTTCCTGAAGGGGAAGGCCTACGAATACGAACCCGTCCCGGTGGCGAGGACCCTGAAGGACGGCGACAAGGTCACGCTCGGCGAATGGACCCTGACCGCCCACATCACCGGCGGCCATACGGCCGGCTGCACCACCTGGACCTTTCCGGTGAAGGTGGCCGGCAAGGTTCGCCAGGGTCTGGTGCACTGCTCGTCCAGCGTGCTTCCAGGCTACAGACTGGGAAAGACCGAGACATATCCGGGCATCACCGCCGCCTATCAGAAGAGCTTCGCCACCTGGAAGGCCCTGCCCTGCGAGGTGTTCCTGGGCTCCCACGGCGCGTTCTTCGGAATGGCGGAGAAGCGCAAGGCGCTGGAGGCCGGCAAGGCCGACGCCTTTGTCGATGCGGCGGGCTGCAAGGCGTTCTACGCCAGGGCCGAAGCGGACTTCAGGGCCGTACTGAAGACGCAGAACCCGTAGGGGTCGCCTTCCGGCAGCGCCGGCCGCCTCTGACTGTGGCTCCGAACCAACGGTACGCCAGGATCGCCCTCAGTCCACCTGCCGCGCTTGCCGCTGCCGGCCGGGCGTCCTAACACGCTTCCATGTCAGACACGCCGTCGCGGGAGGCCGCGCCGCCCCCCCCTTGGGCTGCGCTGTCGCTCATTGGCCTCATCTTCCTGAACATGCTGGGCTTCGGGATCATCGTCCCGTTGCTGCCCTTCTATGCCAAGTCGTTCGACGCCCCGGCCTGGCAGATCACCCTGATCTTCTCGGCCTTCTCGGTAGGCACCTTCTTCGGCGAGCCCTACTGGGGCCGGCTGTCGGACAAGTATGGCCGCAAGCCGCTCCTGGTGATGACGATCTTCGCCAACGGCCTCTGCTACCTGGCGCTGGCCTTCGCGCCGAACGCCTGGGCTGCCTTCGCCATCCGGCTGCTCGGCGGGCTTTTCAGCGGCAATGGCTCGATCATCCAGGGTTACATCGCCGACGTCACCCCGCCCGAGCGCCGCACCCGGCAGATGAGCTGGATGAGCGCCGCCTGGAACGTGGGCCTGATCGTCGGGCCGGGTCTGGGCGGGATCTTCGCCAAGCCCTCGCTGGGCCATATCGGCTTCCAGCTTCCGCTGTTCATTTCAGCCGGCCTCTTCATGACCTCGGCCTTCCTGATCCTGCTGTTCATCCGTGAGAGCCGGCAGCGGGACGAGAGCAACACCCACAGGCCCAACCGCTGGGCCGCCACCGGCGAGGCCGCGCGCCACCCTGTGATCGGCCGGCTGATGCTGGTGACTTTCATGGTCGGCTTCGCCTTCACCGGCATCGAGGCGATCTTCGGCCTTTGGACCGAGGCCCGCTATGGCTGGGGACCGCGCGAGATCGGCTGGGCTTTCATGTTCGTGGGCATATCCTCGGCCATCACCCAGATCTTCATCACAGCGCCTCTGTCCGAACGGTTCGGCCAGGCGACGATGCTGGCCGCCGGCATGGCGATCACCGTGGTGTGCATCGGGATGCAGCCATTTTCGCCCAGCGGCGCCTTCACCATCGTGCTGATGAGCCTGTCGGCCATCGGCCAGTCTGTGGCCTGGCCCAATGTCAGCGCCCTGATTTCCGAGACCGCCGACCCGCATCGGCAGGGCCAGATCCTGGGGCTTAACAACGCCATGGGCGCGCTGGCGCGTGTGGCAGGGCCGCAGTGCGCCGGGGCGACCTTCCCGATCAACATCAACCTGCCCTACTTCCAGGGCGCCCTCATGGTCGTGCCGGCGATCTTCTTCGCGCTCAGCGCCGGGCGCCGCGCGAAGATCTGGCGTCGCGACAACCCCGAACAGGCCCAGGAATGACGCTCGCGGCGCCGCCCGGCATGAGCGCGGGCGAGGAGCGCCGCGCTCTGGTCGTGCTGCTGACCGTGATCTTCCTGATGATCGCAGGCTTCGGCCTGGTGATCCCGCTGCTGCCGTTCTTCGCCCAGGCCTTCGATGCGCCGGCCTGGCAGGTCACCCTGCTGTTCTCGGCCTTCTCGGTCGGCCAGTTCATCGGCGAACCGATCTGGGGAAAGCTGTCGGACCGCATCGGGCGACGGCCGGTGCTGATCGTCACCATCGCCATGGTGGGCGTGAGCTATACGGCGCTGGCCTTCGCGCCCAACATCGCCGCAGCTTTCGCGATCCGCTTCGTCACGGGAATCTTCGCCGGCAACATCTCGACCCTGCAGGGCGCGATGGCCGACATCACCCCGCCGGAGAAGCGCGCCCAGCGCATGGGGATCATGGGCGCGGCGTTCAGCGCAGGGTTCACCACCGGGCCGGCGATCGGCGGCTTCCTGGCCCAGCCCAGCCGGGGCGCGCTGGGCTTCCAGCTGCCGCTGCTGGTGGCAGCCGCCTTCGCCTTCGCATCGACGCTGGCGGTGATCCTGCTGGTCCGTGAAAGCCGCAGCCGCGACGCCGCGCCCCGCAAGGCCGTGAAGACCGCCCGCCTGCGCGAGGGTTTCGCCCATCCAATCATCAGCCGGGTGGTGATCATCAGCTTCATCGTGGTGGTGGGCTTCGCCGGCATCGAGGCGACCTACGGCCTGTGGACCGAGGCCCGCTTCGGCTGGGGCCCGCGCCAGATCGGCACGGCGTTCATGGTCATCGGCCTGCTGGGCGCGGTCTGCCAGGGCTGGCTGTGCGGGAGGCTGGCGCGGATCTACGGCGAGGCGCGCACGCTCACCGGCGGCCTGGCGCTGATGGGGATCGGGATCGCGACCCAGGGTCTGTCACCCACATGGCCGGTGGCGATCCTGGGCTTTGCGCTCGTCTGCATCGGCCAGTCGATCTGCTTCCCGAACATCTCCGCCCTGATCAGCCGCGCCGCGCCGCCCGACCGGCAGGGTGAGATGCTGGGCCTGAACATGAGCGGCATGGCCCTGGCGCGGATCGGCGGGCCGGTAGTGGCGGGCCAGTTGTTCTCGCTGGTGTCGCCTGGCGGGCCGTTCGCCTTCTCCGCCCTGCTGATCCTGCCGGCGCTGTGGTTCGCCGGCCAGGTCGTAAAACGCTCACCCCGGCTGGCCTAGGGTCCGGACCCGACCACGCGCCTTGACTTTGGCGCCCGCAGGCGCGCCGCATCTTCGTTCCATCCGGGGACCCTAACATGATCATCCGCACTCTTGCCCTCACCGCCGCCCTGGGGCTCGCGCCGCTGGCCGCCGCCGCCCAGACCGTCGTGACCCGCACACCTTCGGCGCCCCGGCCCGGAATGGCCACGCCGCCATTCAGCGCCTCGGTGATGGCGGGCGACACGCTCTACATCTCCGGCATGACCGACGGCGGCGCCGCAATGGGCGGCACGACGGCCGAGGCGGTTACCCGGCTGCTGACCTCGCTGAAGAAGGCCGTCGAGGCCGGCGGCCTGACCATGGACGACCTCGTCTGGGTGCAGGTGTTCTCCAGCAATCTCGACGACTATGCGGTCTTCAACGACCTCTACCGCACCTACTTCAAGGGCCCGCTTCCCGCGCGCGCCTATCTGGGCGTCGATCACCTGCTGGGCGGCGCGCGCTTCGAGATCATGGGCGTGGCGGTTCGGGCGAAGAAGTAGGTCCGGCGCCGCCAACGCGCCCCACCTTGCATTCTCCGCCCCTTTCCCGTATTCACCCGCCCCTTCGGAACGGCCTGGCCCAAAGGCATGCCATGGCGGTTCATCAACACGATCCAGAGGACGGGGCTCTCGGGCCCCGACGTGAAATGCCCAAACTGAAGACCAAGTCAGGCGTTAAGAAGCGCTTCCGGCTCACGGCTTCCGGCAAGCTGAAGGCCGGCGTCGCCGGCAAGCGGCACCGCCTGATCAGCCATAACGCCAAGTACATCCGTCAGAACCGTGGCACCAAAGTGATGAGCGCGTCCGACGCGAAGATCATCAAGCTTTGGATCCCCTACGGCCTTTCCTAAGAGGAGCCTGACAGATGGCACGCGTTAAAAGGGGCGTCACCGCCCACGCCAAGCACAAGAAGGTTCTCGAGCAGGCCAAGGGCTTCTACGGGCGCCGCAAGAACACCATCCGCACCGCCAAGGCGGCCGTGGAC
>CAUJHW010000096.1 GCA_963205005.1 Pseudomonadota bacterium | reverse complement strand
GGCTTCACCTGGTCGAACAGGCTGGGGCCCATGAAGAAGCCCTTCTCGTAGCCCTGCAGCGAGAACCCGCGGCCGTCGACGACCAGTTCGGCGCCCTCGTCGACGCCCAGCTGGATGTAGTCGCTGATCTTCTGCTTGTGGGCAGCGGACACCACCGGGCCGTACTGGGCGTCGGTGTCGGTGGAGAGCCCGACCTTGAGCGTCTCGAGCTCTCCCAGCACGCGCTCGCGCACCGCCTCGGCGGTCTTCTGGCCGACCGGAACGACGACGGGCAGCGCCATGCAGCGCTCGCCGGCCGAGCCGTAGGCCGCGCCCATGATGTCCTTCACCGCCTGGTCGAGGTCGGCGTCCGGCAGGATCAGGCCGTGGTTCTTGGCCCCGCCCATGGCCTGGACCCGCTTCCCGTTCTGGGTGCCGCGGGAATAGACGTACTGGGCGATGTCGGACGAGCCGACGAAGCTGACGGCCCGGATGCCCGGGTGGTCGAGGATGGCGTCCACCGAGACCTTGTCGCCGTGGATGACGTTGAGCACGCCGGCCGGCGCGCCGGCCTCCATCATCAGCTCGGCCAGCTTCACCGGGACGCTGGGGTCCTTTTCGGACGGCTTGAGGATGAAGGTGTTGCCGGTCGCGATGGCGATGCCGAACATCCACATCGGGATCATGCCGGGGAAGTTAAACGGGGTGATCCCCGCCGCCACGCCGATGGGCTGGCGCATGGAATAGACGTCGATCCCGGGGCCCGCCCCTTCGGTGTATTCGCCCTTCAGCAGGTGCGGGATGCCGCAGGCGAACTCGATCACCTCCAGCCCGCGCTGGATGTCGCCCTTGGAGTCGGCGATGACCTTGCCGTGCTCGGACGAGAGCAGTTCGGCGAGCGCGTCCATGTCGCGTTCGATCAGCCGCTTGAACTCGAACATCACCCGCGCCCGCCGCTGCGGGTTCACCTGGGCCCAGCCGATCTGCGCCTTCAGCGCCGACTGGACCGCGAGATCGACCTCGGCCGCCGTCGCCAGCTGCACCCGGGCCTGGACCTCGCCGGTGTTGGGATTGAACACGTCGCCAAAGCGGCCGCTGGTTCCGGTGACGGCCGCGCCGTCGATGAAGTGCAGGATCTCACGCATGGCGGGGGTTTTAGGACGAGTACGCTGGGTGAGCCTAGAGGGCTTGAAGGTGCAGGTGGTGCAAAGTCAGGCGACCTTCAGGAAGCCCGATGGCCGGTTCGATGACGATCAGGTCGTGGTCGTCGAAGCCCGCTTAGGGTCAGGAACGCAGTCATCGATAGGGGCCAAGGCGCGTCGCGCTTCCCCGCAGGCCGACAACGGATGGCGCATGACGCCACCTGCACTATGTTCGCGCAGCATCAGCAGAGGGCCGCTGCTTGACCGCCAACCGTCGAGGCCTGCCGTATGGATGAGATGACCGCCGCGGTCCTGCCGTTCCAGGGCGTCGCCCTGGCGCTGGCGCTTGGCCTGCTGATCGGGATCGAGCGGGGCTGGTCGCGGCGACTGGAGGCTGACGGCCAGCGCGTGGCGGGGATCCGCACCTTCGCTCTCCTGGGACTTCTCGGCGGCATGGCCGGCGAGATGGGGCGGCAGGTCTCTCCCTGGACAGCGTCGGTGCTGGTGGGCGCGGCCGCCGCCGCCCTGGCGATCGGCTACTGGCGGGCCACGCGGCAGGGCGCCAACCTCAGTGCGACCTCGACCGTCGTCGGCGTCATCACCCTGGGGATCGGCGTCTTCGCCGCCACCGGCCACGGCGTGCTGGCCTCGGGACTGGCGGCCGTCACCACCCTGGTCCTGTCGATGCGCCGCCAGCTGCACGCGTGGCTGGAGCAGATGAGCGAGCCGGAACTGCACGCGATCGCGCGGTTCGGTCTGATCTCGCTGGCGATCCTGCCGGTGCTGCCCAATGTGGCCTATGGGCCCTATGACGCCTGGAACCCGCGCCAGATCTGGATGGTGGTGGTGTTTGTGTCGGGACTGTCGCTGGCAGGCTATGCGGCCACCAAGCGACTGGGCGCCTCGCGCGGCATCCTGGCGACGGCGGCGGCGGGGGCAATGGTGTCGTCGACCGCGGTGACAGCCGCGCTGGCGGCCCGTATCCGCGGCGGGGACGCCCCGGCCGCCACACTGGGCGCCGGCATCGCCCTGGCCTCGGCGGTGATGTTCCTGCGCGTGCTGATCCTGGTGGCGGTTCTGGCGCCGTTCGCGCTGCTCCCGCTGCTCGCTGTGGTCGGACCTGCGACCCTGCTCAGCGTCGGCTGGGCGGCCTGGCGGCTGCGCCGACGCGGCGGCGCGGCGGAACCGGCCTCGGCGTCGCCGCCGCTGCTGCGCAATCCGTTCGACCTGGCGCCGGCGCTTCTGCTCGCGGCGCTGGTCATGGGACTGTCGCTGCTGTCGCGCTGGATCCTCACCCTGTTCGGTGACGCGGGCCTGGCGACGGTGCTGGCCCTCTCGGGCATGGTGGACGTGGATTCCGCGGTGCTCACCGTCAGCGGCCTGCCGGCCGGCAGCCTCACGCCGGTAACCGCGGGCCTCGTCTTCGCGGCCCCCATGCTCATGAACACCCTGGTGAAGGCGGGTCTGACGGTGGCGATCGGCGGGGGGCGAGCCGGATGGGCCGCCGCGGCGCCCCTCGTGCTGAGCGTCGCCGTGGCGGCCGGATCTCTGGCCCTGTTGCCGGGGCTGTTCGGATGACGGCCGTCGCCAGACAGTGACTCGTCAAGGAAGTTGAGCTACATCGCCGCCGACATGACGCCGTTCGCGCACGATCGCAGCCACCACCACCATCCGACCCTCGCGGGATCGGCTGGGGACTTCGTGGCCTGACGCGAACCCCCTCCGAGCCCCGCCTTCGCGGACGGGGCTTGTGACTTCAGACAGCTCCGACCGTCGCCCCCTCTGACCGAGAGACGACCCATGAGCGACCTTCCTGCCTTGAGTGGCGACACCGCAGCGGCTAAGCGCGCGGCCATGACCAGCGACCCCTCACGCCCCGAAGCCCGCAGCCCGCGCGGATTCATCGACCGCCGCGGCCGCGATGTGGCCGCCGAACGGGCCATCCTGACTGCCGTCAGCGGTGTCTATGAACAGTGGGGTTTCGAGCCGCTGGAGACCGGAGCGTTCGAATACGCCGACGCGCTGGGCAAGTTCCTGCCCGACGCTGACCGCCCCAATGAGGGCGTGTTTGCCCTGCAGGACGACGACGAGCAGTGGATGGCGCTGCGCTATGACCTGACCGCGCCGCTGGCCAGGTTCGCCGCCCACAACTGGGAGACCCTGCCCAAGCCGTTCCGCCGCTATGCCTACGGGCCGGTCTGGCGCAACGAGAAGCCGGGTCCGGGGCGGTTCCGCGAGTTCTGGCAGTGCGACGCCGACACGGTGGGCTCGGCCCGTCCCGAGGCCGACGCCGAGATCATCGCCATGGCGGTCGAGGGGCTTGAGGCCGCGGGCCTGCCGGCGGGTTCGGCGGTGATCAAGATCAACAACCGCAAGCTCCTCAACGGCCTGATGAGCGCTGCGGGCGTCGACAGCGAGGCCCAGAAGCTGGCCGTGCTGCGCGCGGTGGACAAGCTGGACCGGCTTGGTCCGGACGGGGTGCGGCTGCTGCTGGGCGAAGGCCGCAAGGACGAGTCCGGCGACTTCACCAAGGGCGCGGGGCTGAACGCGGCGGCGGCCGAGCGGGTGCTTGCCTTCACCGCCGCGGGCGTCGGCGGACGCTCCGACACCCTGGCCCGACTGGCCGATGTCATCGGTGGCTCGGCCGAGGGCGACGAGGGCCTGGCCGAACTGGCGGCGATCGACGCGGCCCTGAGCGGGCTCGGCGTTGGTCCTGACCGCGCGGTCTTCGATCCGTCGGTGGTGCGCGGGCTGGAATACTACACGGGCGCGGTCTTCGAGGCGGAGCTGCTGCTGTCGACGCTGGACGAGAAGGGTCAGCCGATGCGGTTCGGCTCCATCGGCGGCGGTGGGCGCTATGACGACCTGGTGGCGCGGTTCACCGGCGAGCGGACCCCGGCGACGGGGTTCTCGTTCGGCGTCTCGCGGCTGGCCTCGGCGCTGAAGGCGGCCGGGCGCGACCTGGCGCAGGCGGTGCGCGGGCCGGTGGTGGTGATCGCCTTCGACCAGGCCCGGATGGCCGACTACTTCGCCGTGGCCCGCGAACTGCGCGCCACCGGCATCGCCGCCGAGGTCTATCTCGGATCGTCGGGCATGAAGGCCCAGATGAAATACGCTGATCGCCGCCTGTCGCCCGCCGCGGTGATCGTGGGCGAGGATGAGCTGGCCGCCGGGACCGTCACCATCAAGGACCTGGACCTCGGCCGGGCGCTCTCGGCCAAGGTGACCGACAACGCCGAATGGCGCGGGCAGCGTCCCGGACAGCAGACCGTGCCGCGCGCCGAGCTGACCGCCGCCGTGCGCGCCATCCTGGACGCCGACTGATGCGGATCGAACCCCCCGTTCCCCCCGAGGTCCTGGCCGCGATCCGTGGACCCTTCGAGGACGCTGGCGCCGAACGCGCCGAGGCGCCGCTGCTGCAGCCGCTGAACCTGCTGCTGGACCTGGCCGGCGAAGCCATGCGCGCGCGGCTGTTCGTGGTGCAGTCAGAGGGCGGGACTGAATCCTGCCTGCGGCCCGATTTCACCGTCGCCATCGCCCGCCAGCATCTCGACAGCGGCCGCGCCGATGGGCGCTACGCCTATGAGGGCCCGGCGTTCAGGGCCTCGGCCGGAGCGGACCGGCCGGAGGAATTCGTCCAGCTGGGGCTCGAGCTGTTTGCCCCGGGCGGCCCCGCCGAAGCCGCCGACGCCGAGATCGCCGGACTCGCCTGGCAGGCGGCGGCGGCCGGCGGCCGGGGCGACCTGACCCTGCGGCTGGGCGACGTGGCGCTTTTTGGCGCCTTTGTCGAATCGCTCGATCTGCCGGAGAGCCTCGCGGCCCGGCTGAAGCGTGTGGCCGGCCGGCCGCGCCTGCTGATGGCGGAGCTTTCGCGGGTCGGCGAGGCGCCGGCCGAGGGCGGAACCGCCCTGGCCGGACTGCTGGCGGGGCTGACCGAGAGCCAGGCAGCGACGCTGCTGGAAGAGGTCTGGTCCCTCGCCGGCGTCGCGCCCGTAGGCGGTCGTGGTCCGGCCGAGATCGCCGCGCGCCTGGTCCGCAAGGCCGAGGCGGCCGGTGCGCCGGCGCTGACCGAAACCCAGGCCAACGCCATCCGCGCCTTCATGGCCATCGATGATGCGCCCGGGGCGGCCTTCGACCGGGTGCGGAGCCTGGCCGGCGCGAACGCCGCGGCGCTGGACATGGCCCTGAAGGGCTGGGACGCGCGGCTGTCGGCGCTGGCGGCCCATGCGCCTGCGAGCGCCCTGCGGTTCAGCCCGGCGCTGGGCCACGCGTTCGACTACTACGACGGCATCACGTTCGAGGTGCTGAGCGCTGCGGTCGGTCCGGAGCGTCCGGTCGCCGTTGGCGGCCGCTATGACGGGCTGCTGACGCGGCTTGGCGGGCAGGGCGAGGCGCGCGCCGTGGGTTGCATGGTCCGTCCCTGGCGCGCCTGGGCAGGGGGTGAAGCATGAGCGGCCTGATCATCGCGATCCCCTCGAAGGGGCGCCTCAAGGAACAGGTCGAGGGTTGGCTGGCCGACTGCGGGCTGAAGCTTGACGTTACGGGCGGCGCGCGGGGCTACATGGCCAGCCTGAAGGGCGTGCCCGGGGTTCAGGTGCGGCTGCTGTCCGCCGCCGACATTGCTGACGCCCTCGACGCCGGTGAGATCCACATGGGGGTCACCGGTGAAGACCTGCTGCGCGAGCGTGGCGAGGACATCGACGCCCGGGTGCTGCTGCTGCGTGCGCTGGGCTTCGGCCGGGCCGACCTGGTGGTCGCCGCGCCCAAGAGCTGGCTGGACGTCGACACCATGGCCGACCTGGAGGAGGTGGCCCACGACTTCGTCGCCCGCACCGGCCGGCGAATGCGTGTCGCCACCAAGTACCTGACCCAGACCCGGACCTTCTTTGCCCGCCACGGGATCGCCGACTACCGGATCACCGAGTCGGGCGGCGCCACCGAAGGCGCACCTGCCGCGGGATCCGCGGAGCTGGTCGTGGACATCACCACCACCGGGGCCACCCTGGTGGCCAACGGTCTGAAGGTGCTGTCGGACGGCGTGATGCTGAAGAGCCAGGCCCAGCTCGCGGCCTCGCTGCGCGTGGGATGGGACGAGGCCGCGCTGATGGCCGCCGAGCGGCTGCTACGGATCGTCGAGGCCCGCGCCGCGGCCCTGCGCAGCGCCACGATCACCTGGCCCGCCCGGGGCGACGCTGCGGAGGTCGCGACCGTGGACGCCCTGGTGGCGGCCGGCGCCTCCCGGCGCCCCAACGGTCTGCTGGTCGATTCGGCCCAGGTGGCCGACGCGTCCCTGGCTCTTGCGGCGTCCGGACTGGGTCCTGTGACCGCTTCCCGGCCTGAATTTGTCTTTGAAGTAACGTGTTCTTCGTTTGCGTCGCTGAAATCACGGGTAATTTGACGTAACAGTCAAAAAACAGCGCAAAAATTGCCCCAGTTCGCGATTTTATGATCGAACTGCCCGGCCAGAGACCCTTCCCCCCGTTGACTCGGGTAGAAAATTGCCGTTTTGTCATCTGGCGAGAGACATGAAGGCGCCTAAGTCCTGAGGTCTCCGGCGTTTCGGGGAGGAAACGCCCGCTCATATAAGAGCGACTGCTCAAGGCGGCCTGCAGCGATTATCCCCCGCTGCAGGCCGATTCTTTTTCCGGGCTACCCCAACCAAAGCGTTTTGACGGTGTCGTCAAAAATACCGCTCAGTCCGGACGCCCCTTCGCCATGGGCGGTCAGTGACCGGCGTGAGGATCCGCGGGCGGGGTCAGGGATACCAGGAACGACACCTTCACCCGGGCCCCACTGGCGAAGACCAGGGTGGCGGGCAGGCGGTCGCCGATCTTCTGGGCCTTTGTCAGTCCCATGAACATCAGGTGATAGCCGCCGGGGGCGAAGGTGACCCGGCCGCCGGCCGGCACCGGCACCGAGGCGACAGCCTTCATCGAGGCCATCCCCCCGCTCATGCTGGACTGGTGAATCTGCACCTGCGGGGCTCCCGGGCTTTCGACGGCCACCAGGGCGTCGGGTTTTGCGCCCGGGTTGGCGAGCGTCATGAAACCCGCGCCGATGGTCCCCTGCGCCGCGGGGCGGCTCCAGGCGGACTGGACGGTAGGGGCGGCCTGGGCGGCGGACGCCAGGGCCACGAAGGCGGCGGCAAGCGGAATTGTCCTGATCATGAAGACTCCATAGGCCCTGGCGCGGGCGATTTCGAGCATTCCCAAGGGGCGGCCGCTCACGAGGCCAACCTGCGGGCTATGGCCCTTCCCCGGGCCGTGACCGGCGAGAACATGCCCGCCATGGCCTTTGCGATGGCCGGATCGGTGCTGGCAGGCGTGCCGCCCTTGAACGGCGGCTGCGGCGAATACTCCGCCTGAAGCATCAGGGCCTGGGCGTACGGTCGGCCGCGCAGCATCTCCACCACGGCCAGGCCGAAGTCGAGACCGGCGGATACCCCGGCGCCTGTGACGACATTGCCGTCGGTCACCACGCGGGCGTCCACCGGCGTCGCACCGAAGTCCGGCAGCACCTCGCGCGCAGCCCAGTGGCTGGTGGCCTTGCGGCCCTTGAGCAGCCCCGCCGCGCCCAGCAGCAGTGAGCCGGTGCAGACGCTGGTGACGATCTTCGCCCGGCTCCCCCGGTCGCGCAGGTACTCCACGGTGGCCGCATGTTCCATGGCGTCGAGCGTGCCGGCCCCGCCGCCCGGGGCGAAGATCACGGTGGGGGTCTCGAAGGCGTCGCCCAGCCGGGCCGTGGGCGCGATAGCCAGGCCGAGGTCGCTCTTCACCGGGTCCAGGGTGGACTGGTTGCTCACCAGCTCCACCTTCGCCCCCATCATGCTGGCGAAGAAGTAGTGGGGCCCGACCAGATCGAGGGCGGTGAAGCCGGGGTAGAGCAGCATGCTGACCGTCTCGCCGGCGTGCATGCGCATCCCGGGCACGGCCATCAGCTGGCCGTGCGCCTCGGTGGCGCGGATCATCGCCTCCTGCGGCGACAGCGGCGGCGCGACGGCCGCCATCGCCTGTTCGAGGGCGAGAAAGGGCGCCAGCGCGGAGGCGCCGGCGAGGCTGCGGATCAGGGTTCTGCGGTCGAAGGGCATGAAAGCCTCCTCAGTTGTGGTGGTCATGGCCGGCCTCGGGGGCCGGCGTGGGGGATGTCAGTGTCATGCGCGGCGCGGGATGCGACGGTCGGGCCAGGGCGGGCGTTGGGATTTCCACCCAGCGGTTCTGCTTCGCACCGCATGACTGGATCGCCGGGAACGCCAGTGGCCCCGCGGCGGACGGCAGCTTGGTCAGGATCAGGAATTCGTCGAAACGGTCGGCGGGCAGGCCGCCGGTCCAGACGATCGCGGTGATCGTGTCCGGCGCGCCCGTGGCGCGTTCGACGCTCAGGTCCCAGCCGGGCTTGGGCTGGGGGTTGGCGATCGAGACCCCTGCGGGGATCTCGATGCGCAGGGCCGTGGTCGTCGCGCCGTCGCAGCCGTGGCCAACGCCGAAGCGCAGGACCTGATAGCTGCCGGACGATGCCGTCGTGGGCAGCAGGCTGACGTGGGCGCTGGCGCCGCCGGCGGTGAGCACGGCGGCGGCGGCAAGCAGGGTTCTCAGAATGACCATGAGATGCCTCCGAAGATCGAACGCCCGTCTCCGGGCCAGTAGGTTGCGCTCGCCGCCGTGGCCCGGATCTGGGCCTGGACGTTGGAGATGTAGTCCTTGTTGGTGACGTTGCGGATGTCGACGAACAGCTGGATCCGCTCATTGACGGCGTAGCCGGCGTTCAGGTTGAGAACGGCATAGGACGGCGCCTGGGTCAGGTTCACATAGTCCACCTGAATCCTCGAGGCCGACCATTCGAGGGAAGGCGCGATGAACCAGCCCGCCGGGTGATCGTAGCGAAGCTCGGCCCGATAGAAGTGCTTCGGCACGATGGGCAGGCGGTTGTCGCCGTACTGGACGTCCCCATCGAACCGGAAGTCGGAGTAGGTCCAGGTCTGGCGCAGGCGAAGCCCGGGCGTCACCGTCCAGTCCAGCGCCGCTTCGATGCCCTGGTGGATGGTCCTGTCGGCATTGAAGGTCGAGGCCGGGATGTTTGGCGCCACGGTGAACTGCAGCAGTTCCCTGTCCAGCCACGCCCGATAGACGGTCACGTCCAGCAGGAATGGCCCGCGGCGGCCCCGGAAGCCGGCCTCGGCTGTCCACGCGTCCTGCGCCCTTACAGGAGCAAACCCGGTGTTGGTGGGCGACATCGAGCCGAGGTTCGGCGGCTCCACCGACCGGGTCACGTTGGCGAACACCTGCGCGCCGTCCTCGGCCTCCCACAGCAGGCCCAGCCGGGGTGCGACCCAGTCGTAGTCCCGGGACGCTTTGAGATTGAAGGTTCCGGCCACGCCTGGGATGGCGAAGCTCTGATAGTCGCGCCCGGCCCGTCCCCAGGTCCCGCCGGCGACTATGGCCAGGTGCGGGGTCACGAACAGCCGGCCCTCGGCGAACACGTCGGTGGCGTCTGCGTTCTGCAGCGTCCGGGAGGTCGGGCCCCCGCGAGCGCCCTTGAGGTTGACGTAGAAGTTGGAGTCCAGGTCGCCGGTGCGGACCCAGGCCCCGGCATAGGCGTCGGCGCGCAGGCCGCCCAGTTCGCCTTCCCAGTCGAGCCGGGCGAACGCGGCGTAGTTGCGGCTCTGCTGGTCGATCACCTGGAAGATCGGGTGGTCGAGGTCCTTCCACACCGCATAGCCCCCGGCTTCCAGGACCGTGCTGTCGCTGAGCCGCCAGGTGGTGCGCAGCGAGGTCCGGAGACCCCGCTGGTTGCGGCCCTGGTCGTTGGCGTAGTTGCCGGGCGCGGGCTGGCGCGGATTGGCCCGGAACTGGGCCAGGGTGAGCGCGCCGGGGATCTCCTGGTTGATGTTCCAGCCATTGACGATCAGCCGGATCTCGCGGTCCTCGCCGAAGCTGCGGCCCAGGTTCAGGGCGCCGAACTGAAGGTTCTGCTGGCTCTGCGGGCGATAGCCCTGGCCGGTCTGGTTGGTGGCCGCGGCGTAGAGGTCCCAGTCGCCATGGACGCGGGCCACATCCACGTGCTCGCGCAGCATGCCATGGCTGCCACCGTCGATGCGGATGCGGTTCTCGAAGCCGGCGTTGCGGCCGGTGGGCGTCACGACGTTCACCGCACCGCCCAGCAGGGCGCCGCCGAAGCGGAGCGCGTTTCCGCCCCGATAGACCTCGGTATATCGGGCGATCAGCGGGTCGATGGACTGGCTGTCGCCATAGCCGTCGGCCTCGTTCAGCGGCAGGCCGTCCTGGGCGATAAGCAGCCCGCGATTGTGATTGGCGTTGCCGATGCCGGAGCCCCGGATCGAGATGCGGATGTCGCCACCCCACTTGCGCTGGGCATAGACGCCGGGGGCGTCGCGGAGCATGTCGTCGAGGGCGATGGCGAACCGCTTCTGATAGGATTCCGCCGAGATCACCGAGACGGCGCCGGGGGTTTCCGACAGTCGCTGGCGGGCGTCGCCGACGACCGGCGGGTCCTCGGGATTGCGGGCGCCGGTGACGATCACGGTATCGACGGTGGTGGGCGCGTCCTCGGCCCAGGTGGGGCTCGGGATCAGCGCAGGAGCGCAGGCGGCCGCAAGCAGCGCCGCGCGAAGATGAACTCGCATGAAAAGGTCTCTCCAGACACGGATGGACAGGCGCGCGGGTTCGCGCGCCGGGGATGTCGATCAGGCGTCGGAGAGAGGAGGGCCCTGGCCGGGCGGCCGTGGCGGCGCCCGGGGAATGGGGCGGACCCCGCGCGGGGTGGCCGTGACCGGAGCTTCGGCGACGGCGTAAGCGACCCGCTGTGTCGCCGCCATCGGCGGCGGCGAACTCACCAGAGCGGGACAGACAGAGTGCTGGCAGGCGTGGCTGGAAGGTCCCTGATCCGAGCCCGAGCCGGAGGGCGCGGTCTGCTCGCCCTGCGGGGTGCAGATTGTCATGCCCGCGGCCGAGGCCGGGGCGGCCATGGCCAGCGACGGGATCCAGGCCTGGACGAGCAGCGCGAACGCCGTGAACAGGGCGATCATCGCCCTTCGCTCGGCGCGCGCGCTTCCGGCTCTCATGGACAGGGTTCCCACGAGCGGGCGTCCTAAACCCATCCGAAAATTCCACAAGTGGGCTTTGTCGGACCTATAGTGGCCGCGAAACTGAAATCGGAGACTGGATGGCAGGCGAAGTCGAGGCCGGCGCCTACAAGGATGTCGTCCTGTTCCTGGCGACGGCGGGCGTCGTGGTCCCGCTGTTCCGACGCTGGCGGGTCAGCCCGATCCTGGGCTTCCTCGGCGCCGGCGTTCTGCTGGGCCCTTACGGCCTCGGCCGGCTGAGCGGCCGGTTCGAGTGGCTCGGCGCCCTGACCATCGACAATCCGGACGAAGTCGCCCAGCTGGCCGAATTCGGCGTCGTCTTCCTGCTGTTCATGATTGGGCTGGAACTGTCGTGGGAGCGGCTACGCAGCCTTCGCCGCTATGTGTTCGGCATGGGCGCGCTGCAGGTCGCCGCCTGCCTTGTCGCCACCGGCGCCACGGCCCTGCTGTTCGGGCAGCCGCCCGTCGCGGCCCTGGCCATTGGTTCGGCCCTGGCCCTGTCGTCGACCGCCATCGTCATGCCGATCCTCGCGGAACAGAAGCGGCAACATTCCATGGCCGGGCGGACGACGTTTTCCGTCCTGCTGTTTCAGGATCTCGCCGTCGCCCCGATCCTCGTGACCCTGGCGCTGCTGGGCAAGCGCACGGATGAGCCGTTCTCGCCGGGGATGCTGCTGACCTTCCTGCCGGCGGTGCTGGGTCTGGTCGCGCTGTTCGTGTTCGGCCGCCTGCTGCTGCGGCCGATGCTGCGATCCGTGGCCCGGGCCAAGAGCGAGGAACTGTTCGTCGCCGCCTGCCTGCTGGTGGTGATTGGCTCGGGCCTGGTCAGCGCCCTGACCGGCCTGTCCATGGCGCTGGGCGCCTTCATCGCCGGTCTGCTGCTGGCCGAGACCGAGTTCCGGCACGAGGTCGAGGTGACCATCGAGCCATTCAAGGGCCTGCTGCTGGGGCTGTTCTTCGTCTCGGTGGGCATCGGACTGAACGTACCCCTGCTGCTGGCCCGCCCGCTGGAGATCATCGGCGCCGCGGTCGCCCTCGTGCTCGTGAACGCCGCGATCGTCTTCGGGCTGGGGCGCCTGTTCGGCCTGCGCAACCGGAGCGCGGCCGAGGCGGCGCTGCTGCTGGCGGGCGCCGGCGAGTTCGCCTTCGTCATCCTCGGCCAGGCCATGGACGACCGTCTTGTGGCGCGCGACATCGGCCAGACCGTACTGGTCTCGGCCACGCTGTCGATGTTCTCGATCCCGATCCTGGCGCAGCTGGGCCTCAAGCTTGGCGGACGGCGGATCGCGCCGGCCGAGCTTCCGGCGGAGCCGGAGGGCGGCGCGCCGACCGAGCCGCGTGTGCTGGTGGTGGGCTACGGCCGCGTGGGCAGGCTGGTGGGCGACATGCTGGGCCGCCATGACCTCGGATGGGTTTCCGCCGAAAAGGACCCCAAGCTGGTGGAGCAGGGCCGCAGAGCCGGGGAGACGATCTTCTTCGGCGACGCCTCGAGGGCGGAATTCCTGCTGCGCTGCGGATTGGCGGACGCTCCCGCCCTGGTGGTCACCATGGACGATCCCGAAGGCGCCGAGATCATCGTCGCCGTGGCGCGCGAGCTGCGGCCAGACCTGACCATCGTGGTCCGCGCGCGTGACGCGCGTCACGCCCAGCGCCTCTATGACCTGGGCGCCACCGACGCCGTGCCCGAGACGGTTGAGGCGAGCCTGCAGCTTTCGGAGGCTGTGCTGGTCGAGATCGGGGTGCCGATGGGTCTTGTGATCGCCTCGATTCACGAACGGCGCGACGAGTTCCGGCGGTCGCTGAACCGGCCCGAGTCCCTCGGCGGACGCACCCGCACCTTCCGCCGGGAGCGCGGGGGCTGAACGGCGCCGGAACTGTGGCGACGCAGGAATTCTCACGCACGGTTCATCTGGCCGGAACCAATCCGCAGGCTGGGCCGTTGGGCGTCTGAGATGTGGGCTAGGGTTGTTTCGGGAATGGCTTTGACGCCGCCAATTCACGTATCGGATGAGATGTCGTCGCCCCCCGGGGTCGGCGCCCGCCCGGTGCGTCGCTTTGACGACTTTGCAAGCAAATCCGGCTACGCCCGGCAGGACTCACGGACGGCGCGCCTTTTCGCAGGCCGTTCGCTGAGGTTCAGTCATGAGAAGGCGTCGCGACTGACCCGGATTCCCCGCGACGGGCGGCACTGTTCGCCTGCCGGGATTGACGAGGATCAAGTTGATCACGCTTTCCCTTGTCTACGCGGTCCTGCTAGAGCTTGGACAACGTGGGCGACAATGCGTTTCGAGTGTGTCTTCAACGACACTCTAGATATGCGCGAGACTTGCTATAACCGCGGCTGGGTCAATCGGCCGCAGCACCTGAGGGCAATAAGAGGGCTCTGAATATGAAGTTGAAACTCCTGGCCGGAGCCGCAATGGCTGCGGCGTTCGCCGCCTCAGGCGCCGCCGCCCAAGAAGGCTGGTATGGCGCTGTCGACCTTGGCTACCATTGGCCGGACCAGTTCGAAGTCACCTCTTCGAACAACGCCGCCAATGGCTCGCCGTACGCCTGGGAACTGAACCAGGAAGATGACTGGGCCGGTTTCGCCCGTCTCGGCTACCAGCTGAACGATCACTGGCGCGTCGAGCTGGAAGTCGGCTACCGCGGCGGCGACATCGATTCGGTGCGCGGCGGCTCCAACCAGTCGGTCGTCGGGCTCTGCACGCCCGGCGTGACCCGCACCACGGCGGTCCCCGCCTGCGGTTCGCCGGATGGTGACGTCACGTCGTGGACCGCGATGGGCAACCTCATCTACGACATCATGCCCGGTTCGGCCCTCAACCCGTTCATCGGCGGCGGCATCGGTGTGAATCACACCAAGGTCGACGTGACCGGCCAGTTCTCGAACGTCCCCGGCGCCTTCACGGCGGCGAACCCGGCGATCCAGAACCTGGTGATCGACGACAAGGACACGTCCTTCGCCTATCAGGGCATCGCGGGCATCGCCTGGAAGGCCACTGACCAGCTGAGCGTCGACCTGACCTACCGCTACCTGGCGGGTTCGGACATGGACTTCATCACGGTCGGCTCCAACAACCTTCAGCCGGGCACCTTCAGCGGCGAATACCGCGACCAGTCGGTGACGCTGGGTCTGCGATATCTGTTCGCGGCTCCCCCGCCGCCCCCGCCGCCCCCGACGCCCCCGCCGCCTCCGCCCCCGCCGCCCCCGCCGCCGCCTCCGCCCCCGCCGCCTCCGGCTCCGGCCTATGAGGCCCGGCAGTTCATCGTCTACTTCCCGTTCGATCAGTACGTGATCACGCCGGAAGCCCAGGCGGTGATCACCGACGCGGCGAACTACGCCAAGGCCGGCAACGCCACGCGCGTCGTCGTCGTGGGTCACG
>CAUJHW010000095.1 GCA_963205005.1 Pseudomonadota bacterium | reverse complement strand
TGTAGGGACGCGCAATAGTGAACGGCTCGACGCGAGATTCATGACGCCTTTCGACGCACATTAGCTGAGACGTTCGCCGCTCCGGGGCGCACATTGTGTGAGACTGAGATCACAATGATTGAGACCGACGCGCACTATTTGAGACCGACCCACGGTCGGTGAGACGCGTCTCAGAGCGGGAGGCATTGCGGGTGATCGCCATGGGGTGTGCGACGATCCTCCGCAATCCGACGACCGCTGCGCGCCGGATATCTGAACTGGATCGGTCGGAACGAGTATCACCTCGAAACGCACGTAAACGCCGGGGCGAGCGCCTTTGCAAGAGACCTAGCGCCTTGTCCGAGTGTCCCCGTGAAGCCTTAGGGGCAGGGCCAGGCTTCGCGGAATGCCAGACTGACCCCGGCGAGCATCGGCAGATCCGCAGCCTGCGGGGATCGGCGCGCCCATCCCGTGTAGAGGGGCGCCAGATCCTCCACCCGGTAGGAGACAGCACAGGTCCCGGCCTTGTGCCCTCCTGCGCCGAAAGCCTGCAGCGTGTCGGCGGCGGCCATGAGGTAGCCGGCGCACCAGCTCCGAGGGTCTGAGCCATTGACCTCGCAAACGGCCTGGAGCCCCGCCACAGTCATGGTGAGCGGTGGCCCGTTCGGGCCTACCCCCTGCAACGCTGTCGGCTCACGATCCTTGCCCGCCACGGCCCAAGTCACTCCGCTGGAGAGCGCGGCGGCCAAGACCGCCGTCGCCGCCATGCCGGCCCAGGTCCTCATGGCTTGGCGGCCTTGACGTGATCCAGCGCCGACCGAAGCCCGCGCCCGAGCATCAGCGCGTCGTCGTTCGCCCAGAAATGCATGAAGAACAGTCGCGGCTCGTCGTCCAGCATGTGGTTGTGGAGCGCGGTGACCTCTATGCCGTTCGCCCGAAGCGCCCGGATCACCGGGTTCACTTCGTCGGACGTCAGGACGAAGTCACCGGTGATGGCGGCCTTGCCGCCGCCGGTGGGCTGGAAGTTGATGACCGTGGCCGAGCCCATGGCTTCGGGCACCACAGCGCCGGCTTCCCGAACCGGCTCCGCGCGCGGAACACTGAACTGGTAGATGCCGCCCGTGGCCTTGCCCTTGTAGCCCAGCGTGCGGTCAAGGCCGGCCGTGTCGATCGCGGGAGCGGGCGTAGCGGGCGCGACCGTGGATGCCGCCCCCATCGGGGTCTTGCTTTGCGTGATCGCCTTCTGCAGCGCCGCGGCAAGCTTCACCGGATCTCCGTGACCACCTACGTGCATGTACATCGTGGCCGGCGAGGACCGCAGAAGGTGGTTGTGGAGCGCGGTCACTTCGAGGCCGTTTTCGACGAGAACCTTCATGACCGGGTTCACCTCCTCGTGCGTGAGAACCAGGTCGCCCATGACCATGGCGTGGTCGCCCATGTCCTGGAACGCAAGCCAGGATCCGAGCGCCAGCGCAGGCCTGATCGGCACCCCGTCCAGGGTCACCTTGAGATCGGTCCGCGGCATCCCGACTCGATAGACTCCGCCGGGCTGCACAGCGCCCTCTTTGCCCAGTGCGCGGCCCACGGCGGCCCAGTCAGGGGCCGCGCTCGCGGCTTGGCCAAAAAAGGCGCCGGCGACGAGCGTCAGCGTCAGCGTAATTCGCTTCATAGATATTCTCCTCGTTCGCCGCAGCGCCCGTGCGCTGCGGCTCATCAACACGGTTTCGACAGTCAACAACTTGTTGGGCCGGCTATGGGGACGTGGGCGTCCAGACTGGCGTCTGACCCCGCGGGGGGGCTTTGCTCACCCATAGGCGAACCAGCCCGCCGCCCCGGCGGCGAAGATCACGGCCACGATGTTGAGCTTGCTCTTCCAAAGATAAAGGATGGCAAGCGCGCCAGCAAAGATGACCAGGGCTGGCCAGAGCACCGGGACCCGTTCCGCCGTCGCCTGCCCGAGCTGCAGCGTCGTTGCGGCGATCAGGCCCACCACGCCGGCAGCGACGCCCTCCAGGAGCGCGTGCAGCTGCTTGACCTCCAGGACGGCTTCCAGACGATCGTAGAGGATCAGCGAGAACGCAAAGGCGGGCAGGAAAATCCCGGCGGTCATGGCTAGGGCGCCAATCGGGCCGCCGCCGACGTAGCCCACGAAGGTGGAGAAGATGATCAACGGCGCCGGCAGGATGCCCGAGAGCGCCAGACCGTCGAGGAACTGACCGTCGGTCATCCAACCCCGCCCCACCGCGTCGTTCCGGAGAAACGGGATGGCCGTGTACGCTCCGCCGAACGTCAGCAACCCGGCTTTGAGACCGGAGAGGAAGAGAGCCACCGGACCAGCCGATGCGCCGACGGCTTGCACATCGCCCGGTTGAACGCCCGGCGACCACCAGATGACGGCGGTCGCTAGGGCGACCCCGATGAACGCGCACACGAGCGCCAGAGATTGCCGACCCGATGCAGCAAGCGCATAGACCACCCCGGCGATGGGCAGCACGACCCAAAAGCTCGCGCCTAGGAGCGATGCCAACCCGACGCCGAGGGCCAGGCCCCAGAGCCACCGGTCGTTCAGCACATGTTCGCCGATCCGGTGCACCGCTCGCACGATCATGGCGACGACGCCCACCTGCACGCCGAGGAAGGCGGCGCCGAGCGCAGACGACTGGATGTCCATCGCGAAGTAGAGCCAGGACAAGGCGAACATCAGCAGGAAGCCGGGAAGCATGAACGCCAGCCCCGCGAGCATGCCTCCGAGCCGGCCCTTGGCGCGCATGCCAAGGTGAACACAGAGCTCATGGGCCTCTGGCCCAGGGAGAACCTGCATGACAGCGAGCAGGCGATTGAAGCGCGCGCTGGAAATCCAGCGTTCCTCCTCGACCAGTTCCTTCCGTAGCATCGCGATCTGGGCCACCGGCCCGCCCCAGGCCATCAGCCCGAATCGCAGGAAGCGTAAGAACAGCTGCGGATAGCTCAGCGCCGGCGGCTGCGGCTCGGCAGCCATATCGAGTTCGGCAGACGCGGTCATGCCATCACTCCGCTGTGGCTCAGATCGCACGCGCGATTGCGTGGCCGCGCTGAAGGATGGCTCGCGAAATCGCCCAAGCAAGGCGGACCGACCCGGCTTTCGCGGTGACGTTCGCTTGCTAGGAAAAAAGAAGCCCACGCGGGCTCGACGCACAAACCGAAATCCAAGGCACACGCTCCCCTGCGCGCGCCTTACGCGCACGCTCCAAGGAGCGGATCTTGGACGACCGGGCCGTCTAACCGGGCGATCCGCGATGGCCCGGTGGGCGATAGCTACCGCCTTGCAAGCGCGATTGGAAGGGCCTGCTCGTCCAATTGGCGCCGCGCAGCCCGTCAGGGCCACAGCCGCTCACGATTCGACATCGATGCGTATCAGGCGACGGCGCGGGCGAAGCGCGCGTTGTCGCCTCCCCAGGAGAACGCCTTCATGTAGGCGTCGACGTGAGCTCCCCGTAGTCCATGTGATAGGCGTGCTCGTACATGTCCAAAGCAAGCAGCGGCCGGCCATCGGCGATTTGGGTGTGGTCGGAGGCCCACTGATGGACAAGCCGCTGGTCGCGCTCGCTCCAGGCCAGCAGAACCCAGCCGGAACCGCCGCCGAGCGCCTTGCCCATGCCGGCGAACTCCGCCGCCCAGCTATCGTGGCTTCCGAAGTCACGTTCGATGGCGCTCGCGAGCGGTGCGACCGGCGCGCCACGTTCGCCGAGCCTTCGAAATGCACCTCGTGCAGGACCATGGAGTTCCAGGCGAACAGTTCCTCGCGCAGCTCAACGAAATCGCAGCAACAATTGCCCTGGCCTTTCAGCGCCGCGCGAAACCAGAGACGTCATTGAGACGCTAATCACGCCAATGGGCTCGCCCGCGTCACCCCCCAGGAAAACGGCCGGTTTCCTGACGGTCGCCGCAATTGGCCCAGGAGTGATCCTGCGCCACCAGAAAACCCGTTGCGGAAATGATCGCAAGCTTGCACCCTCCGATCTGTCTTTTCTGACGGAGCGGCCGGGTGCTGGTGGGTTACGTTCGCGTGTCCAAAGCCGACGGGAGCCAGACGTTGGCGCCGCAGCGTGACGCCATGGCCGCAGCCGGCGTCGAACCTGACCGCATCTATGAGGATTTGGCCTCCGGCCGGCGTGATGATCGGCCGGGACTGGCGGCCTGCCTCAAGGCGCTCCAGCCTGGCAATACCTTGGTGCTCTGGAAACTCGACCGGCTCGGCCGAGATCTCCGCCACCTGGTCAACACTGTCGATGAGTTGCGGACGCGCGGGGTGGGCCTGAAGGTCATCGCCGGAGCTGGCGCGCAGATCGATACGACGACGGCCAACGGCCGCTTGGCGTTCGGCATCTTTGCGGCCTTCGCCGAGTTTGAGCGCGAGCTGATCTCAGAACGGACCAACGCAGGCCTGGCCGCAGCGCGGGCCAGGGGACGTATGGGCGGCCGACCTCGCAAGATGGACCGGGCGACGTTGATGATGGCCATGGCGGCGATGGCTGACCGCGAGGCCAAAGCCACGGAGGTGGCCCGCCGCCTGGGTCTGACCACCACGACCCTCTATGTTTACGTCAACGGCGATGGAACGCCCAAGGCGGCGGGCCAGGCCCTACTCGATGCGCCAGCGGCAGTTCGGCCGCGCCAGCTTCAAGTGGCTGGCTGATGGCGCCGAGCACCAGCGTCCCCGTTGAGGCGCTGGTGATGCTCCGTCGGCGTCTGGCCGCCTTGCCGGCCAAACACCCTGATCGTCAGCAACTCTTGCTCTCCACCGGCACGCTCTACGGCGTCAGCCGGGCTACGCTGTATCGTCTGCTCCGTGGGGGCGGCCATCCCCGCCATGCACATCGCGCCGACCGTGGCCGGCCGCGGGTCTTGTCGGGCGCCGAAGTCGAAGGTTGGTGCGAGATCATCGCGGCGATGAAGGTGCGAACCACCAACCGAAAAGGGCGACATCTCTCAACGGTCCGCATTCTCGAATTACTAGAGAAGCATGGGGTCGAGACCCCGGACGGCCTGCAGAAGCTTCCACCTGGCAAGCTGACCGCTTCGACCATCAACCGTCACATGCGTCGCCTCGGCTACGACAACGAGCGGATGACCCGGCCGCCGCCAGCAGTGCGGTTTCAAGCCGAGCAGTCGAACGCGTTGTGGCATTTCGACATGAGCCCTTCGGAGCTGAAGCAACTCGCCGTCCCGCCCTGGATCGATCCTGATCGGAACGGCGCGCCGACGCTGATGTTGTTCAGCGTGGTCGATGACCGCTCCGGCGTCGCCTATCAGGAATATCGTTGTGTCTATGGCGAGGACGCTGAATCGGCGCTGCGTTTCTTGTTCAACGCCATGTCGGCCAAGCCGGACGAGGCCAATCCATTCCAGGGCGTCCCCACGACGCTCTATCTCGACAATGGCCCGGTCGCGAAATCCGGGGTGTTTCAGCGCGTGATGGAGAGCCTCAACATCGAGGCGATAATCCACATGCCAGCCGGTAGCGATGGCCGGCGGACCACAGCCCGGGCCAAGGGCAAGGTCGAGCGGCCGTTCAGGACCGTGAAGGACGCCCACGAAACGCTTTATCACTTCCATCAGCCCGAAACCGAGGAAGAGGCCAACCGCTGGCTCGCCCGCTATATCGCCACCTACAACAGCGGCGATCATCGATCCGAGCCGCACAGCCGCCTTCATGACTGGCTCGGCAATCTGCCGCCCGATGGCGTGCGCCAGATGTGCGCTTGGGAGCGGTTTTGCACCTTCGCCCGTGAACCCGAACGACGCGCGGTCGGCATCGACTGCCGGATCACGGTGGCCGGCGTCACCTATGAGGTCGATCCTGACCTGGCGGGCGAGACCGTTGTCGTCTGGTGGGGCCTCTTCGATCAGGAGCTATTCGTCGAACAGGGCGAGGAGCGCTTCGGACCCTACACCCCGGTCGGTGGCCCGATCCCCCTTCATCGCTATCGAAAACATCGCAAGGGTCGTCGCGAGGTTCGCGCCGACAAGGTCGGAGAGCTGGCGGCGCAGCTCAAGCTCCCGCGTTCGGCGCTGAGCGGCGAAGACGATGTGGTGATGATCGGCGTTCAACAGGATTCGGCCGCGCTTCCATCCAGACCGTTCCGCGACCCCGACCCCTTCCACGAGTTGGCCTTTCCGAGCGTTCTGGCGGCCCGGCGGGCCATCGCTGACGAAGTGCGCTTCCCGCTGGCCAAGCTGTCCGATGACGACCGCCGCTTTGTCGATGACCTGCTTCGCCGGACGCTGGCTAGGCCGGAGATTTTGGCGGCGATACGCGAGCGATTTCCCCAAGGGCGCCGAGGAGGGCTCTACGGATGCTGACCGAAGTGATGGAATATTACGGCCTCGAACGATCGCCGGTCGATGTCGAATTCTTCGAGACTGATCACCACGCTCAGATCTCGCGCGACCTGCGCACAGCGATCATGCGCGGTCGGCTGATCGCGCTCACCGCCGTCATCGGGTCCGGCAAGACGGTGCTATCGCGTCAGCTTCGGACCGAACTTGAGCGTGAAGGGCGGGTCATCGTCTCCAGGTCCCTGACGGTGGACAAGGTGAAGATCACGGTTCCCCTGCTGATCTCCGCACTGTTCTACGATCTGTCGTCGGACAAGGCCGTCGTCATTTCCCGCCAGAGTGAACGACGTGAGCGCGACCTTCAGGAACTGTTTCGCAAGGCCAAGAAGCCAGTGGCCCTATTCATCGACGACGCCCACGCCTTGCACCCCAAGACGCTGACCGCGCTCAAACGTCTCATCGAACTCGTCGTGGAAGGCGGCGGACAACTCTCCGTCGTTCTGGTCGGCCACCCCAAGCTCAAAAATGACCTGCGGCGGCCCAGCATGGAAGAGGTCGGCGACCGGACGACTGTTTTCGAGTTCGGAGGGTTGCGCGAACGGCAGCGTGACTTTCTCGACTGGACCCTCAAGAGTTCCCTCCACTCCGACGCCCAACCTGAAGACGTCATCACAGAGGAAGCCGCCACTTTGCTTGCGGTGCGTCTGAAGACGCCGTTGCAGCTCAGCAGTTCGCTGGTGCGGGTGTTCGAGGCCGGTTTCGAGGCTGGCGTGAAGCCGATCGACAAGGCGATCGTCGAGACCGTCTTGTCGCGCCGCGCCGACGATCTAGAGCCGCAGTTGACGCGGCACGGCTACGATCTCAAGTCTCTCGCGGAATTGTTCGACGCCAAGCCGGCAGAGATCCGGCAGTTGTTCCGCGGCGGGCTCGATCCCGCCCGCTCGACGGAGTTGATGGAGGAGATGCGCGCCGCAGGCCTGCCGCTCTGAAGCGTCTCATCGACCGTGCGTCGGTCTCAAATAGCGCGCGTCGGTCTCAACCATTGTGGTTTCAGTCTCACACAATGTGCGCCGAGTAGGCACAGACGTCTCAGCTAATATGCGTCGAAACACGCCTTGTATCTCGCGTCGAGCCGTTCACTATTGCGCGCCGCTACAGCTAGGGGTCGGAAGCGGAACTAGGCCCCAGCCCCGCAAGCGGACCATCCCAAAGTCCGTAATGAGTCATGAGCCTTAGTCTCGAGTGCCACTTTGCTCGCATCATTGCAGGCGGCAACTTGGGCAAGACCCCATTTCTAGCGCGGTTCGAGCTTCAGCCTCGGCGCGGCTCATGCATCCGTCATATTCGCGAATGGCCGCCCGCTCCTGCCACGCCAAGCGGTGCCGCCGCCCACATCGCAATCTTCCGCGAGACCCGCAAAGAGCTGCGCTGCAGACTTGGCGATGCGCAGCCGGTGACTGTCAGGCCCGTGCTCCTTGGGCTTCTGGATACACTGCACGTCAATCTTGGTCTCATCCGACGCCTTCACGATCTTCTCGAGAAGGTTGAGAATGACCGAGTGGCCGTTGGCGACGACCCCGACCGTCTTTCCCTGGTCCACAAGCGCGCAGATCATGCGCGCCGCCGTATGCGACTTCCCGGTTCCGGGAGGCCCCTGGATCGGCAGCACGCCGGGCCCAAGGCCGACAGCTACCCGCTTGGCGGCCTCGAGCGTGCCTTCGCCGGCCGTCCGCAATGGCTGCCCATCATTGAGGGTTGGCGGCTGGCGCAGAAGCAAGGCCCGCGCAGCTGCGTATGGTCCGTCGCCCTCGAGACCATGCACGGCGACATATGCCGCAAGCCGGAATAGAGACTGCTTCATAGGCTCAGGGTCGATCCACTCGTGCATGAAGACGGCTTCCGGATGCACGCCGGCCGTATCCATGCGGGTCTTGATGTCGACCATCGAGTCGTCGGGCCAGATCGCCTTCACCGAGCCGAACTTCGACCCGCCGACATTGTGGAGGGGCTTGCCCGCGCGAAGGTCCGTATCCTGCGGCGCAAACCGGTAACGCTGTACCGGCGCAGCCCGGGTTCCACCGACGACCTCGACGAATGTCAGACCCGACACCGCCGCTTTCTCGTCTACGAGGTCCTCGGCGGTCAGGTCGCTCAGGCGGAATTTCTCCCAGAAAACCGCCTTATCTTCCCGGCGGTGCCAATCCAGCAGATGGCCGCGCTCCCAGAGCGCGGCGAGCGCGGGGTCCCAGATCTTCGGCGGCGCTGCCGCCCCTTGGGCGACCTGTCTTTCAAGCTGGGTAAGATGTCGGCAGTTCAAGTGCCCAACCAAGTCGGTCGCACTTAGCCGGATCATTCCCCTCTCGACCTTCATGAACCCACGATACAGTTGAGCTTGTTCCGGTCAACGACAATGGGTTGAACGCCGATGCTCAGGCCGGCGCCCTAAACCTGCCGAGGTGGTCGCGCGAAAGGTGCGGAAGCAGCCGGTCGGCGAGCGCCTCCTCAATCGCGGACCGTACGTCCGAGCCGGTGCGGGCGAACCCCAAAAGCCGCGCGGTCTCGGTGATGAGCTCCTCTTCCGTCATGGAGAGGTTAGAGCCCTCATCCGGCACCCACACCTGGTCATCGGCCTCCTCGCCGCCGGCGCGGCCAGCAGTGAATGTAAAGGCACTCCTGCTGCGAAGGCGGGCGAACACCTGGTCGCTCAGTTCATCGAACACGCGGACCTGCCGCGCCTTGGTCGACTTCAGAGGCGTACTAATCAGTTTGTTCCGCAGGGATCGGTCCAGCAGATTGTCCCGCGCGAGTTCAAGCGCTGCCTGCATCGTGTCGGCGAGCAATCCACCGGTATTGGCTCGGCCTTCGCCGTCATCCTGTACAGGCGCCCGCTCTGGCACCGTCGTCCCGGTCTCTGACATCCTCACCCCCAGCCCAACAACGAGAGTGAGCGAAAAGCGCCCCGATCGCAATTTCTGCGCGAGAGTCCTCAAGCGTGGTGCGAGCCTGCGCTCAGCCAACGAAGCTTGAGCTATCTATCCCATCGCCGCTGCAACTGCTGGAGTCCGCCAACGCGAAACGCGATGCGGCGCCCGGAGCCCCGAGCGGGTCGGAAGGCCCACACTCGCGCGCGTTTTCGGCTCTATCCTCGAAACAATCTGCCCCGATCCGAAGGGTTGGGCAGCGCGGCGTGCGAGGGGATAACGGTTCCCAGCGGTTCCCAGTCCAAAGCAACCGAGTGGGAACCGCTCAGGCAAACCAGAAGACAGGGATTTCAACCTCATAAGAGAGGGGTTCCCAGAGTTCCCACGGTTCCCAGCTTGTTTTCGCCGCCCCGCATTGCTGGCAGCCAAGCCTTTGAGAAAAAAGGTTTTCCGGTTTCCGCCGAATCTTGCGCGTCACTCCCCGCCGGTCCGCCGGCCCAAGGCTCCAGACCTTTCGCCCCCTCTCCCGCCAAAAAACCTTCTGGGCGAAATACTGCGCGGAAAGAAAGCCTCCTGGCCACCGGTCCCAGGTCGGCGACGCCCCAGCCTTTCACCCTCCCCCCCCACCTGGCCGGCTCGAGTCCCGCCCAGAGCGTCGGCCGGCTTCGCTAAATAATCGGCCGCCAGCTCGCCGACCTCGCCACGGCCGCAACGGCCAGGTGTGGCGGTCCAAGGCCCTGACTCAACCGCGGACCGCCGCAGAGCTGACCGCTGCCGGATTCTCGGGATCTCTGAAAAAAATTCTCCAGGTGGCACCCCCAGCGGTCCGCGCCCATGGCAGGTCCCAGACTTTCGGCCCCCCTCCCCATGGCGCCGGGCCTGCACCCGAGGCCGCCGGATCGGCCCGCTGCTGGCCAGCTCGCCGCCGTCAGCCGCAACCAAACGCGGCGACGGTGAAGCCCGCCCATGATCGCCGCAGGCGCGCCACAACCCAAGGGCGCAGGCCCCCAGCGGCCTCAGCTGGACACGGTCAAGTCCGCCCTCCGGCGCGCGCGTGTGGCCTCTCTAGTCCCCTCTACGCGCCCAGTGAGGTGGAGGGCCAGGGCGGGAGCATGGCGGCTTCGCGCCGCATATCGGGCCTGCTTATCCAGCGCTTATCTAGACCACCTACCGCGGACCCCGCTTCCGGGGTCCGCCGGTAGGCTTCTGTTTTTCCTGAGCTTTGGTGGAGCCGAGGGGAATCGAACCCCTGACCTCCTCATTGCGAACGAGGCGCTCTACCATCTGAGCTACGGCCCCAGGAAGCGGCGGAATAAGGCGATTGGAGGCCCTCCTGTCAAGCGGCGGTTGCGGGTTCCTCGCGATGCCCCGCCTTGCCAGCGCCGCAAAGGGCGGTAGAAGCGGGGCGATGGGCAGCTTCATCTTCTCAATCCTGCAACAGATCCTGGGCCTCCTGGTGCTGGCGATCATCGTCAGCGCGATCCTGTCGTGGCTGGTCGCCTTCAATGTGATCAACATCCGCCACCCGGTGGCCAACGCCGTCGTGCGCGGACTGGACGCCGTCACCCGGCCGGTGCTGCGCCCGTTCCAGCGCTTCATTCCGCCGCTCGGCGGCATCGACATCAGCCCGATCGTGGCGATCATCGTGATCCAGGCCGCGGAACGCTACCTGCTGCCCTGGGTGCACGGATTCCTCTTCCCCTTCATCGGCTGACCGTCCGGGTCACCCCCAAGGGAGGCCGCGACGCCATCGACGGCTGGACCGCCGACGAGGCCGGTCGTCCGGTGCTGAAGGTCCGCGTCAGCGCCGCCCCGGCCGACGGCGCCGCCAACGCAGCCGTTACCGCCGTCATCGCCAAGGCGCTGAAGCTGCCGAAATCCGCCGTCCGCATCGCCGCCGGCGACACTGCCCGGGTCAAGCGGCTGGAAATCGAGGGCGCGGAGCCCGCGGATTTCGCCCGGGCGTTCGGGAACCCGCCGGGCGTGGCGCAGTTATAACGGCGATCGCCCAAACGACCTCCCCGTCGGACATGGGCGGTCAGATCGGTCCGGCCAATACCCTGGCGCCCCCCGACCGGCGGCCGGGCCGATCGCTCCCCCTTCGCGAACCTGACCCTCCTGCGCTAGGCTCGCTCCATGAGCCCCCGTCCCCTCGCCAGCCGGGCCGACCTCGCCCGGATGATCGCCGACGCCCGCCGGATCGTCATCTTCACCGGCGCCGGCATCTCGACCGAGAGCGGCATCCCCGATTTCCGCAGCCCCGGCGGCGTGTGGAGCCGGATGAAGCCGATCCAGTTCCAGGATTTCGTGGCCAGCGAGGACCGCCGCCGCGAGGCCTGGGACCGCGCGTTCAGCGGCCGGGCGGGCTGGGTCGGGCGCGAGCCCAACGCCGGCCACCTCGCCGTCGCCCGCCTCGTCGCCCAGGGCCGGGCGAGCTCGGTGATCACCCAGAACGTCGACAACCTCCACCAGGCCTCCGGCATTCCGCCGCAACAGGTGATCGAACTGCACGGCAACGCCAGCTATGCCACCTGCCTGGAATGCGGCGAGCGGCACGAACTGGATGAGCTGAAGCGGCTCTACGAAGCCACCGGCGACCTGCCCGCCTGTCGCGCCTGCTCCGGGATCGTCAAGACCGCCACCATCTCCTTCGGCCAGTCCATGCCGCTGGAGCCGATGGCCCGCGCCCAGGCCGAGACCCTGGCCTGCGACCTCTTCCTGGTGCTGGGCTCGTCGCTGGTGGTCTATCCCGCCGCGGGATTCCCGGTGATGGCCAAGCGCAACGGCGCGGCCCTGGCCATCGTCAACCGCGAGGAAACCGAACTGGACGGCTACGCCGACCTTGTCCTGCACGACGAGATCGGCCCGGTGATGACGGCGGCGGCGCCGGCCAACTAATTTCGGCCGACCGGCATTTCGTCACACCGGCGCCCCGATCTATGGGCTATGCGCACCGCCTGCGCTTTCGGAGCCTTTCGTGATCAGACCTCTTCTGGCGGCCAGCCTCGCCGTCCTCTCGCTTTCCGCCTGCAGCAAGCCCGCCGGAACCGCCGCCGTGGGCTCGGACCCTTACGCGGGGCTCGAGAGGGAGATCATCAGCTGGCGAAACCACATCGAGGCCTCGCATCCGGCCTGTGCGGTCAAGACCGACGGCAAGGGCTGCGAGAGCTTCCAGGTGACCTGCAAGGCCCAGCAGGAGATCACCGCCGACGAGAGCGCGAAGGGCGTCATCGCCCAGGTGATCGCCGCCATGACGTTCAATGGCCGCGCGGGCGCCGACGGGGCCAGCGGCAAGCCCGGCTCGTCCTTCAGCGTCTTCTCGCGCACGGCCGAAGGCTGGACCCGCACGGACGCCTCGCCGGTCAACCTGAGCACCTGCGCGCCGGTCTGATCCGGCATAGCCCAGACCGAGACGGAAGCGGGTTACCAACCGCTGCCCGTCTTGCATGTGGCCGTGCCCGCTTCCTGCCGAAAGCCACACCCAGCTGGGACCCAGGCGGCGACACGGCGTTCGGGCCTTTGCGCGTATCGCCTGCCGATTTCCTGCTGAAAGAGATGGTGCCGCTTACAGGACTCGAACCTGTGACCCCCTCATTACGAATGAGGTGCTCTACCAGCTGAGCTAAAGCGGCACGTTGTCCGGTCGGACACTGGTATCGTCCCCTCCCGTTCGCCTGACCCCAGGTTGAACTGAGGGGGCTCCCGTTCGGGGACGCGGGCTTTTACCCGCGTGGCGACGATTTGCAAAGCCGTGCGGCGACAGAGCGTCCAAAGCCGCCGCCGGGCTCAGGGATTGACGCCCATGCGATCGCGCCAGAAGACGCCCAGAGCCTCGACGAAGCTGGCATGGGTCCATTGCGCCGCGGTGGCCGCGGCGGCGTGGCGCATGAGCGCGGCCGCGCCCCCGCGCCGGTCCGCCATCTCGGCGATCTGGACCAGGGCCCGCGCCGCGGCCTCGCAGTCGTCCTCGTCCACCCAGACGCCGTTGACCGGACTGAGGTATTCGCGCGGCCCGATGCCCGTGAAGCCCGCCATCAGGCATTCGCAGGCCATCGCCTCCAGGGTGGTCAGGCTGAGCGCCTCCAGCCGGGCGAGGCTGAGGAACAGGGACGCGCGTCCCATGGCGGCGGCCGTCTCGGCCTCGGTCGCGGTCTCCAGCACCTCCCATGTCCAGTCGGTCGGGCCCGTGTAGAGCCGCGAGAACATGAAACGGATCGACCGGAATTCCGCGGGCCGTTTGCGCGGCGCGCAGGCGATCACAGGCGCCTTCGTCGCCGGCCGGAATATCCGCTCATCGGCGAAGGCGGGCACTACGGAGATCATCTCGTAGTCGAAGAAGCCAGCGATGAGCGCCGCCATCCCGGTGCTGCAGGCCATGAAGGTGCGATAGGCCGCGCGCACGTCTTCGGGAAGGCGCGCAAGGCCGAAGGCGGTCATGGCGACGGGATTCTGGCAGAAGATGACCTTGCGGTTCGGCAGGGTCGCGCAATGCTGAAGGATGGGGGCCGCATCCTCGGGGATGACCAGGATGTCGCCGGGGTCCAGTGGTCGCGAGGCGTCCTCGAGCACGGCGCTGTGCTCGAACCAGGCCGGGGACGCGGTTCCCGCCGGGCTGCGGATCACGGCGTCGTAGCCCATCGCCCGCAGCGCTTCCACGTGCCGGAAACTGATCTTGTTGCCGCCGGACAGCGAGTCGGGCTGCGCGCCGATGTAGACGATACGGCTCATTGCGGCGTCCCGGTCTACTTGCGGTTTCGGGGGGCTGCGGGCCCGCGACGGAGCGCCTCGGCCGGAGGCTCCGGCTCGTCATAGCCCTCGTCCACCGGGTAGAGAACGGGACCGGACAGCAGGGGCCCGGCATCGGCGTAGGCCAGCGGCAGTTCCGGCAGTTCGCGCAGGGTGCGCTCGCGCCGCTCGTGCCGCGGGTGGATCAGCTCTCCGGTCTCGGCGAAGGTGATCGCCAGCCGCGCCCAGTCCGAGGCGTGGTAGGCGAAGGCCCGGCCCTCGGGGTCCAGGTCTGACCAGTCCGGCTCGGGCGGGGCGTTCATGCCCTGGGCCAGCCACATCCGCGCCTCGTCGACGGCGCCGGCGGCATAGGCGGCGCGCGCCATCAGTCCGGCGATCCGCGCGGTGACCGGTTCGCCCTCCAGCGCCCGGGCCGCCTCGCGGGCGCCGGGCGCGTCGCCGGACACCAGGGCCTGCTCGACATAGAGGAACAGGCTTTCCCGATGGGTCGGGTTCACGGCGGCCAGCTGCTTCAGCCGCTGGGCGCGTTCCCGCGGCGTCTCGTCGGTGCGCAGGTCGCGGTAAGCCAGCCACAGCGCCGGATGCGGCGCCGTCCGCCAGGCGGTTTCCAGCACAGCGGTGGCCCGGCCGAGCTTGTTGTCCTGCGCCAGCAGGCGGGCGGCCATCACCACGCCGGGGGCGAAGCCGGGCTGCAGCTTCGCGGCTTCCACCGCCTGGTCGAGGGCGAGACTGCGCGCGCGCGGCTCGGGGGCGTGCTCCAGCTGGGCGGCGGAGGCGGCCAGCAGGGCCGCGCGCGCCCGCTCCGCCACCACCGGCGCCACGATCTTGCGTTCCAGCGCGCCCTTCACCAGGTCCAGTCCGCCGGACCAGTCGCCCGCCTCCAGCCGGGATTCCAGGATCGCCCGCCAGGCCCAGCGGGCCGACCGCGCCTCGCCGAAGGCCTCCTGGGCGTGCCTCAGGGCGGTCTCGCGGGCGCCCTGGCTCAGGGCCAGCTGCATCAGGCCCTTGTGACCGGCGAGCCGCATCTCGGGAAAGCCCAGCATGGCGGTGTAGGCGGCCTGCGCCTGGGCCGTGTCGCCCGCCGCCTCGGCGGCCTGCGCGGCCAGCACCCGGACCAGGGCGGGCGCATCTGCGGCCAGCTCGGCCGCCTTCTTGGACTGGCGAAGCGCTTCCGACCCGTCGCCGGCCGCCACGGCCAGGAAGCCGCGGGCCAGCACGTCGTTGGCCTGCCGGCGGCGGGCCTCGGTCCGCGCGCGTTCGGCCCGCCGGGGCGCATCGAGGATCCACATCAGGGACCGCCAGACCACCGCCGCCAGCAGGCCGAAAGACAGGGCGATGAGGATCGCCGCGGCGGCCGTGGCGTCGGCCCGCCAGCCCAGCCAGACCACGGTCGCACGGCCCGGCTCGCCGGCCAGGGTCAGCGCGCCCACCGCCGCGGCCGCGAGCAGGATGAGCAGGATCCCGGCGCGGATCATCGGGCCGTCTCCGGAACCTGCGCGGGGGCAAGGTCACGCAGGGCCCGCGCCCGCAGCGCGGCGACCTCACGGTCGATGGCGGCGCGGTGCTCGGCGCCCTCGCGCCAGGCTGCGATGGCGGCGCGGCCCTTTGGCGGGAGCCGGTCCAGGCGCGCCAGCGCCCCGGTCACATCGCCGTCCCGCAGCGCCAGTTCGGCGGCGGCCAGCAGGGCATCGGGACTGTCTCCGGTCACATCCTCCACCTGGCGGATGGTGACCACCTTGCCGGCGGCATAGGCGAGGCGGGCGCCCAGTCCGGCGTCCTGCGGTGGCTTGCGGGAACGGCTGGCCGCGCGGGCGGCGACGTCCTCGAAGCTCACGGCCAGAGCGCCGCGGCTGGGCGCGCCGGTCTCGGCCAGCCGGGCCAGGACCGCCAGTTCGGGCAGATCCGGCGCGGTCCGGCGCAGGGCGGCGAACTCGGCGGGAAAGGGCCGCGAGCCCTGGGCGGCATCCGTCAGCGCGGCGGCGGCCAGGGCGGCCGTGGCCGCCTCGGTGGACCGGGCGCCCTGGCTTTCCAGGGTCGCGATGCGCTCGCGGAGCCGGGCCAGTTCGTCGTCAGGCGGCGGGGGCGGCGGGGGGACCGCCGGCGGCGCGGCCGGAATCGCCAGGCCGGCGACCGGGGCGACAGCCGGCGCGACGGGCCCGGGTCTGTCCGGAAGCAGCCGCGGCGCCAGCAGGACCGCGCCGGCCCCCGCCAGCACGCAGATCACGCCGAACGCCACGAAGCCGCCGGGTCCGACCCCGGCGCGCGGGCGGGGGCGGTAGGCCGAGGGATCCCTCGGCAGGTCGGGGGCGGGCGGTATCATGGGCGGCGGTCGATCAGGTTGAGCAGGGCCGCTTCCAGCGGGAACGGCGGGAAGTCCCTTCCCGCGAGGGGCAGGCGGGCCAGCGGCTTCACGACCGCCCGGGAGAGACCCAGCGCCCGCATCTGGGGCGCCGGATGAAGCTTGAGCACGCCGGCCAGCACCTCGGCTGCGCGTGGCGAATGCAGCAGCACCGCGTCGCTGCGCCCCAGCGCTTCGGCCGCCTCGGTGGACAGATCCACCGGCGCGGTTTCATACAGGATCACGCGGCGCGTCTCGATGCCGTGCTTCTCAAGGGCGCCGGCCAGGTCGCCCGCCGGCTCCATCGCACCGGGATGCAGCACCGCGCCGCGCAGTTCGGCCCGCCGGGAGCCGATGCCCTGGGCCAGGGCCTCGACATCGCCGTCCGCCGACAGGACCGACTTGAACCCGGCCTTGCGGGCCGCCTGGGCCGTGGCGGCGCCGACCGCGAACACCTTGAGGCCCCGCTCACCGTTCGCGTCGGCGAAGGCCCGGACGCCGTTGGCGCTGGTGAAGGCCAGCGCGGCGACGCCCCGCAGGTCGATCTCCACGTCCGGCAGCACCTGTACGGCCAGCAGCGGCGCGACCACGGCGTCGTGGCCCAGCGCCCGGACGCGCTCGGCCGTCGCGTCAGCGCCGGGCTGCGCCCGGGTGATCCAGATCTTCTGCCTGCGTGCCGCCATCCGGCGTTCCTGCTACCCGACCCGTTGACCCTTCGCCATGGACGATGCGGCCGCCCGGCGGCGTATTCAATGCTACGCTTTCAATGGCGCCCATGCGGTCCGCAGGCGTGGCCCCAAAGCGACGCTTACAGGACGATGGCGTCGCCCGCTTCGTCCTTCACCGCCAGACCCAGCGACAGGCCAAGGTCGTGCGCTGACGCCAGCGGATCGGAGAGCTGCGACAGCTCGGTGCTGGCGGAATGGCGGAACCGCAGCGTCCCGCCGGGCGACAGGGCCTCCACGATCAGATGCAGGGCGCCGGCCTCCAGCCAGGCGTGGGCGCCCACCGGGGTGCGGCAGGAGCCTTCCAGGGCGATCAGGGCGCCGCGTTCGGCGGTGACGCACAGCGTCGTGGTCTCGCAGCGCAGGGCCTGGACCCACGGCAGGTCGCGGTCGGCCTCGCGGGTCTCGATGGCCAGGGCGCCCTGCCCGGGCGCCGGCGGCGCGGCCTTGGGGTCGATCAGGCTCTTGGGCAGGTCGCCCAGTCCCAGCCGGCGCAGGCCCGAATAGGCCAGCAGGATGGCGTCCGCCTCGCCCGCCGCCAGCTTGGCCAGCCGGGTGTCCACATTGCCGCGCAGCATCTGCACGTCGAGGTCCGGACGGCGGTGCAGGCACTGGGCCTGGCGACGCAGGCTGGCGGTGCCGAGCACGGCGCGATCCGGCAGGTCTTCCAGCGTCACGGCTTCGCGGCTGAGGAAGGCGTCGCGGGGGTCCTCGCGCTCGGGGATGGCGGCGATGCAAAGGCCCTCGGGCAGCACCGAGGGCACGTCCTTCATCGAATGGATCGCGCAGTCAATCCGGCCGTCGCTCAGCGCCTCCTCGATCTCCTTGGTGAACAGGCCCTTGCCGCCGATCTCCAGCAGCCGGCGGTCCTGGATACGGTCGCCAGAGGTGGTGATGACGATCAGGGGCGCCACCCGCTCCACGTCCTGGGGGTTCTGGGGGTCGGCGCCCAGGAGGGCGGCGATGCGGCGCTGCATGTGACCGGCCTGGGCAAGGCTCAGCTTTGAGCCTCGGGCGCCGATGCGGACTTGCGGTTGCGTGGGCACGGTCGGCGGTCTACCTCCGGGAACGAAAGCGTAGCAGGGCTGCTACAGGAGCAGACAGCTACCGGCAACCAGATGACCGCGCCCCAGACAGTCCTTGGCCTCGAGACGAGCTGCGATGAAACCGCCGCCGCGGTCGTGCGCCGGCATGCCGACGGCCGCGCAGAGGTGCTGTCGTCCATCGTCGGCAGCCAGATCGCCGCCCATGCGCCCTATGGCGGCGTGGTGCCCGAGATCGCCGCCCGCGCCCACGTCGAGACCATCGAGGCCATCGCCGAAGCCGCCCTGGCCGAGGCCGGGATGGGCTATGGCGACCTGACAGGCGTGGCCGCCACTGCCGGGCCGGGCCTGGTGGGCGGGGTGATGGTCGGCCTGTCGTTCGGCAAGGCCGTGGCGCTCGCCCGGGGCCTGCCGCTGGTCGCCGTGAACCATCTGGAAGGCCACGCGGTCTCGGCGCGGCTGGGCGCTGAGATCGCCTATCCGTTCCTGCTGCTGCTGGTGTCCGGCGGGCACTGTCAGCTGCTGGAGGTGGCGGGCGTCGGAGCCTGCCGCCGGCTGGGCTCCACCATCGACGACGCCGCCGGCGAGGCCTTCGACAAGATCGCCAAGGCCATGGGCCTGCCCTATCCCGGCGGGCCGGCCCTGGAGGCCCTGGCCGAGGGCGGCGATCCGGCGAACTTCACGCTTCCGCGCATGCTGCTGGGGCGCAAGGACTGCGACTTCTCGTTCTCGGGCCTGAAGACCGCTGCGGCGCGTCTGGCCGAGGGTGTGACCGAACCGCAGGCGCGCCGCGACCTCGCCGCCTGCGTCCAGGCCGCCATCGCCACCCAGCTGGCCGAGAAGTCCGACCGCGCCATGCAGGCCTATGCCCTCGACCACGCGGGCCAGGGCCTGCGGTTCGTGGTCGCCGGAGGCGTCGCCGCCAACCGTGCGGTCCGCACCCGGCTGCAGGACGTCGCCGCCGCACGCGGGTTCTCCTTCGCCGCGCCGCCGCTGGCCTACTGTACCGACAACGCCGCGATGATCGCGCTCGCCGGCGCAGAGCGGCTGGCGCTGGGGATGTCCGATCCGCTGGACGCGGTGGCCCGGCCCCGCTGGCCGCTGGACGCCGTCGCGGCCGCCGCCAGTCCCACCCACACCCCCGGCCGCAAGGGCGCCAAGGCATGAACAGGGTCGGCGTCATCGGCGGCGGCGCATGGGGCACGGCGCTGGCCCAGGTCTGCGCCCGCGCCGGCCGCGAGGTCACGCTCTGGGCCCGCGAGCCCGAGGTGGTCGAGAGCGTCAACGCGCGTCACGAGAACGCAACCTTCCTGCCCGGCGTCCCGCTGGACCCGCTGATCCGGGCCACAGGCGATTTCGCCGGCCTCGCCGGCAGCGACCTGGTGCTGGCCGTACCGCCGGCCCAGCACATGCGCTCGACGCTCCAGGCGTTCAGCGCCCACGCCCGCGACGGCCTGCCGATCCTGCTCTGCTCCAAGGGGGTCGAGCAGGGGTCGCTGAAGCTGATGACCGAGGTGCTGGCCGAGGCGATCCCGCAGGCCGCCCCGGCCGTCCTGTCCGGCCCCAGCTTCGCCGGCGAAGTGGCCCGCGGCCTGCCCACCGCCGTGACGCTCGCCTGCCACGAGGCCGGTCGCGCCGAGGATCTGGCCGAGGCCATCGCCACGCCGACGTTCCGGCCCTACTTCGCCACCGACATGATCGGCGCCGAGGCCGGCGGAGCGGTGAAGAACGTGCTGGCCATCGCCTGCGGCATCGTCGAGGGCCGGGGGCTGGGCCGCTCCGCCCACGCCGCCCTGATCACCCGCGGGTTCTCCGAGCTCACCCGGCTGGCCGTGGCCCTGGGCGGCGAGGCCGAGACCGTGGCCGGCCTCTGCGGCCTGGGCGACCTGGTGCTCACCTGCTCCAGCCCGCAGTCGCGCAACATGAGCGTCGGTCTGGCGCTGGGTCAGGGCCAGACCCTGGAAGAGGCGCTGGCCGGCAAGCTGTCGGTGGCCGAGGGCGTCGCCTCGGCGCCCGCCGTGCGCGACCTGGCCCGAAGGCTGGGCGTGGAGACCCCGATCTGCGAAGCCGTCGCCGCTATCCTGGCCGGACAGGTCGGCGTCGATGACGCCATCCGCGGCCTGCTTTCCCGCCCCCTCCGAGAGGAACACTGATGCCCCTGTTCGTGATGTTCTGCGTCGACAAGCCCGGCGCCCTTGACCTGCGCATGGCCACCCGCGAGGCGCACCTGGCCTACATGGGCAAGCAGTCCGGGGTGGTGAAGGTGGGCGGACCGATGCTCGATGACGCGGGCGGCATGGCCGGCTCGATGCTGATCGTCGATGTCGCCGACAAGGCCGCCGCCGTGGCGCTGAACGCCAACGACCCCTACACCCTCGCCGGCCTCTGGGAGCGGGTGGACATCAAGCCGTTCAGGGCCACCGTTGGCCAGATCTGAGCCCGACAACGCCGCGCGCCCCCCGCCGGGCGCGCGGCTCTGCGCCCTGACCGAACTCGCAGACCCCGGCGGCAAGAGCTTCCGCTTCCGCGAGGGCTCGCGGATGTTCGCGGGCTTCGTGATCCGCCAGGGCGAGACGGTCGCCGGCTTCGTCGACAGCTGCCCCCACGCCGGCTGGCCCCTGGCGCAGCTGGACGACCGCTACCTGACCCGCGACGCCCGCCACATCCTCTGCGCCGGCCACGGCGCCCTGTTCCGCCTGGACGGCCATTGCGTGGCGGGCCCCTGCGCGGGCGAAGACCTCACCCCCTGGCCCGTCGAGGTGCGCGACGGCGACGTCTGGACGGTGTGATTTCCCTCCCCTTAATGGGGAGGGACAGGCCGCGCGAGCGGCCAGGGTGGGGAAGTGTGGGCCAGCGTGCGGAATCGGAGCCTGATCCTGACTTCCCCACCCTGACGGCTTCGCCGCCTGTCCCTCCCCGTTAAGGGAGGGAAGGGATCACGGCGCCTGTTCCGCCCCGAACGCCGCCACGTCCTCGATCAGCGACGTCGCGGCCAGCTTCACCAGCTCGCCGCCCTTTTCCGGCGTCGCCAGGCCCGGGTCGGAGCCCATGCGGCCGTCGGCGTAGCGGGCGCGGAAGTCGGACGCTTCGCGGATCGGGCCGGTCGGGGCGATCTGCGGTGCGTAGTTCGCGTGCTTGATACTGTCGGGATAGCCCCACTGGGTCACCGCGATCTCGCTGGGCGTCGCGTGGCTGCCGTGGCCCACCGGAAACTGGCGCATGGCCAGCGCATTGACGCCCTTCAGGTCCCACCAGTTCTTCAGCCTGCAGGCGAACCCGCGCTTGCCGCCGGCATAGCTGACCTCGGCGTAGAGCTCGGAGAAGGCCGCCTCGATGGTGGCGACATTCCCGCCGTGGCCGTTGAGGAAATAGATCTTCTCGAACCCGTGGTGGGCCAGGCTCTTCACCCAGTCGCCGATCGCCAGCATGAAGGTCGAGGGGCGCAGCGCGATGGTGCCCGGGAAGTCCAGGTGATGCTGGGCCATGCCGATGTTGAACGTCGGCGCCACCAGGATGTCGCCGGTCTTCTGGGCCTCGTGGGCGATGATCTCCGGGCACAGCCAGTCGGTGCCGAGCAGGCCGGTCGGGCCATGCTGCTCGTTGGAGCCGATCGGCACCACCACGGTCTTCGAGCGGGCCAGGAAGCCCTCGATCTCGGGCCAGGTCGAAAGGTGAAGCAGCATGTCATCGGACCCTGTAACGCGCGCCACCCCGGCGCCGGGGAATGTTAGCCGCCCGAGGGCGTCTGTCCGCAAGCTTTGTGGCGCGGCGTCAGTCGCCGGCGACCTCGATGGTCAGCTCGGTGGCCTTCATGCCCACCAGCCGCCAGCCGTCCTTGCCGCGGGCGAAGGTGAGCAGGCAGCGGTCCGGCGCGGCGGCGTCACGCAGACAGGCGTGGCGGCTGTCCAGTCCCTTCATCAGCCGTGTGACCTGGCCCACGGTCGGGGCCACGGTCAGCGCCTCGCCGGCGCCGGCGCGCACCAGGCGCAGGGCGTCCGGCCCGATCATCCGGTCGAGCGCGAACTCCGAGGGGCCGCCTTCCACGTCGAGCGTCTTGGCGGCCGCCACCACCGCCATCTGCCGGCGCACGTCGTCGCGCACCGCCGGCCGGTCGATCTCGGCCTCGAAGGCCACCCGGTCGCCCTTAACCGAGGCCGCCAGCAGGCGGCTGGCGTTCTCCGCGGCGCCCTTGGGCGCGGCCCCGCCGCAGCCGGCCAGGGCCAGGCCCGCGAGCGCCACCAGGGAAATCGTCCGAATCATCGCCTGATAAGTCACCGCTCCCCTGAGTCGCCGCAAGTCCGCGTGGCGTCGCGTGTTGCACTCCGGCCCCCTCTCCGCTTACTGCCTGTGCAAAGTTTCTTCGGGAGGTGAAGCGTGTCCGACGGTGAGGTTTTCCCGGTTCCCGA
>CAUJHW010000094.1 GCA_963205005.1 Pseudomonadota bacterium | reverse complement strand
GAGGCGCTGAACGGCACCCAGGAATTCATCAAGCCGAACGCGAAGCTGTTCGAGGGCCGCCGCGACCTGGTGGTCTCGATGCTGAACCAGGCCCGCGGCATTCACTGCCCGACCCCGGAGGGCGCCTTCTACGTCTATCCGTCGGTCGCCGACCTGATCGGCAAGACCGCGCCCTCGGGCAAGGTCATCGGTTCGGACGCCGACTTCGCGGTCGAGTTGCTCGAGACCGAGGGCGTGGCGGTGGTGTTCGGCGCGGCCTTCGGCCTCTCGCCGTTCTTCCGCATCAGCTACGCCACGGCCAACAGCGTGCTGGAAGACGCCTGCCAGCGCATCCAGCGGTTCTGCGCCAACGTGAAGTGACCGCTCCGGCCTCCCTCCCCCGCCGGGCGGAGGGAGGCCGGGCCGGCGCCTAGGGCTTCATCCCCGGACCCCATTCCGGCCGGAAGTCGCTGTTCACCAGCCAGCGGATCGGCCCGGAAAGGGACTCGATCACCCTCAGCATGAACGGCATGTCGAGGTTGGCGATCGTGTCGCTTGGCTGGTGATAGCTGGCCGGCACGGGCCAGGCGCTGATCGTGTGCGCGACCACGCCCCGCTTCGCGAGCTGGTAGTTGTCGGACCGCTGGAAGAAGTTCTGCTCGGGATAGCGGTCCACGCCGAGGTCAGCGCCCTGCGCCTTAAGCGCGGGCCCAAGGTTCGAGCGTTCCCATCCGGTGAGCATCAGGGTGCTGGGCCGCTCGGGATCGGGCACGCCGATCATCTCAAATTCGAGATTGGCGGCGATGCTGGTCAGGGGCGCGGGCGGGTGGTCGAGGAAGTACTTCGCGCCATGCCCACCGGCCTCCTCGCACCCGAACAGGGTGAAGCGCACCGTGCGGCGTGGCGTCTTGCCGCCACCCAGCTGCCGGGCGAACTCCAGCACGGCCGAGGTGCCGGAGGCGTCGTCGTTGGCGCCGCGGTAGAGCACCCCGCCCAGCGGGGCCAGGTGGTCGTAGTGTGCGCTGAGCAGGATCGACTGGGCCTCGGCCTCGGGCGCCGATCCGGGGATGACGCCCAGGACGTTGTAGGTCTTGCGCACCACCGGCTTGCCCAGGATCGCCGTGAAGCTCGCCTCCTGGCCAGCCAGCTTGCGCAGGGCCTCGAAGGACTCGGCCCGGGCGAAGATCATCGTCCGGGTGACCGGTTTGGCCACGGGAGCGGGCAATCCTTCGATCCGCACGGGGCCGGGCGGCGCGAGCGCGAGCCGGTCCCAGTATTTCTGGAGCGGGCCAAAGGGCGGCATCACCACGGCCGCAGCGCCCGCCTTGAAAGCCGCCTCCGCAACGGCGGGGTCGGCCGCCTCGACGAGGGCAACCTTTCCGGAGATCTCCCCCACTGAGGCGCCCCTGGCCACAACCTGCAGCATGCCACTTGCGGGCGGCGGCCCGTCGAGCACCAGGATGTCACGCCCCATCAGGAACCGCACATCTCCCACGGCAAGCGTCGGCGCGCTGGCATAGGTCGGCGAATGGAACGTCACGGGCTGAAGGTAGGCGCCGCCTGGCCCCCCGCCGCGAACCCGGTAGGCTGACAGCCGTTTGGCAATGAACCGCGCCGCGGCATGTTCATCCCCTGTCCCGCAGGCGCGGCCCCTGAGCTGGTCACCTGCCAGATACGCCAGGTTCGACTTCACACAGTCGGCGCAGGTGACCGGCGCGGCGGACAGGGGCGATGCGGCGACCGCGAGGGCAGCCGCCAGCGAAAGGATGGACTTCAACGTGCGCTCCGGATTCCGGCGACCGGCGTTCGCCGGCATCGCCCGAATCTATCTCACGCGTCCGGAAGAGTCGCCAGACGCCGCCCCCGATCCGGGCGTCAGTGCTTCTCGCGCCACGCCGCCTTGGCAGCGTCCTTCGTCAGGTTCAGCCGAACCTTGTCGTCCTGGATCGACTCGACCCACGTGATGGGGATCAGGTGGTGCTTGAACCCCGAGCCCAGGTCCATCTTGGACAGCTCGATGTCGGCGCCCAGCACGTGATCGACCTTGCCAACATGGCCGCCGTCAGAGCCGACGACTTCCATGTGCTCGCGGATTTCAGTGGCCTGGATCATGATCGTCTCCTCGTCATGGATGGGACGGGGTAACGACCGGCGCCGGTGGAGGTTTCAATGGCCGAGCTGATCAACTTCAACCGGGCGAAGAAGGCCCGGGACCGCGCGGAGGACAGGGCTCAGGCCGCCGAGAACCGCGTCCGTTTCGGCCAGACCAAGGGCCAGAAGGCCGCCGCGAAACTGGACACCGAACGCGCCCGCCGCGAACTCGAGGGCAAGAAGCGGGAGGAATGAGGGGTCACCAAGACCCTTCACACCTTGGGGAAAGGAATCCCGACGTCCTACGCCGCCGCCGGGATCGCGCCGTCGCGGACGTCGGCTGGGATGGCGTTGTAGATCGTCGCCGGTGTGATGTTCAGGCGGCGCCGCGCAGCGTCGAGCGGCTCGGACATCAGGCGCTCATAGTCTTCGGCCAGCAGCCACTTCGCCGCCTTGCCGCGCTGGTAGCCCTGCCAGATCGCCTTGACCATCGGGTAGCCGGACTTGCGGGCGCGCGAGGCGGCGCCGACGGCGATCAGCGCCCAGCCCAGGCCCTTGGTCTGGGCGTAGGAGAAGGCCACAAGGCAGGCCTCGCCCAGGGCGTCGCGGTGATAGCCCGACAGGATGTGCCAGATGTCGTGAACGTCGCGGGTGCGGCGGCCGAACCAGGCGTAGGGATGCGGCTCGTCGATGTCCTTGCCGGTGTCGCGGCTGATCTCGGCCAGACCGTCGGCCGACAGCTGCTCGGTGCGGATGAAGGTGCGATAGGCGGCGCCGACGCTGCCCTCCGGGAGGGAGTCCAGCCAGGCGTCGTCCATCAGCTTCGCGGCGAATTCCTCGCGCTCGAAGGCGATCCGGCCGCCCTGCGGGCTGGCGAGAAGCTGATGATAGCCCTTGGCGGTCGAGGCGCCGTTGAGCGCGCGCATGATCTCGAACACCGCATGGGTGTCTTCCTTGTCGTTCAGTAGCCGCTGCAGCGAGCGCCACGCCTGACTCCAGTCGAGCTTCGTCGACATCGGGCGCGGTTCGGTCTGCGGCTGGAAGTCAGCAGTATTGGCCATGGCCATGGAGGGGAGTCCTAGGTCGAGCGTCAGCGTGTGAAAGTGACGACCCCGTCATCTTTTTTCAAGGGGCGATGCGAGTTTGCCGCGAAACCGGTAAACAGTTGCCCCATGCCCGCGCTGAAAAAACGCTCCGTCCTGCTCACCGGCCACGCCACCTCGATCGCACTGGAGCCGGAGTTCTGGGCGGTGCTGGACGAGATGGCCGGCGCGCGAGGCCAGAGCCTGGCCGCCCTGATCGTCAGCATCGACCGGGGCCGCGGCGAGCGCCCGCTGGCCTCGGCCTGCCGGGTGGCGGCGCTAGGGTTCGCTCGGGAAGCCTAGCGGACGCACGGAAGGCTTGCTGACCCCAACCCCGCCCGATCAGTATAAAGTTATGGAAGCTGTCCCGCCGCCGTCCGAGTTGACCGTCGAACAAGCCGCCGACCTGAAGTGTCTGGGAGCGGGCCTCTCTTTGGCCGAAAGCCGCGGCGATGGAGAGCGGCCCCTGGTCCGCATCTACCTGAAGCGTCTTCGGAAAGTCGATCGTTTGAGGAACTGGACCGCCAACGCCCCCAAGTTGTCTGGCGATATCCTCTACGGGGAGTTCATGGGACTTATGAACACCTGTTTCGATCGCCTCACGCCGACCGAACGCTCAAGGTTGCGCACCCTGAAGTGAATCGTCGCATCTGGAACGCAGCGCGAACGCGACGCTGCCGTTCTTCGGCGCCATAGCCACCGCTCGCGGCCTCATACGGGCCGCCCTGATCGTCAGCATCGACCGGGGCCGCGGCGAGCGCCCGCTGGCCTCGGCCTGCCGGGTGGCGGCTCTAGGGTTTGTGAGGGGTGAGCGTTCCCTCCCTTAATGGGGAGGGACAGATCGCAAAGCGATCAGGGTGGGGAAGTCACGACAGGGCGCCGCGCTTGAGCCCGACTACCCCACCCTGCGCGCCCACGGGCGCGCCTTCCCTCCCCATTAAGGGAGGGAAGGGGATTCTGCATGACCACGCATGTGCTACATATGTTCTGATGTCTTCCTACGAATCCTCCGACCTGCCCGCGCCCCGCATCAGCGACCTCGCCCGGGCCGATGCGCGCCCGGCGGACTATTTCGCCGGCCTGAACCCCGAGCAGCGGGCGGCCGTCGAGGCCGTTGACGGACCCGTGCTGGTGCTGGCGGGCGCCGGCACGGGCAAGACCAAGGTGCTGACGACGCGCCTGGCGCATATCCTGGCCAGCGGCCGGGCGAAGCCCTGGGAACTGCTGGCGGTCACCTTCACCAACAAGGCCGCGCGCGAGATGCGCGAGCGGATCGCCGCGATCATCGGCCCGTCGGCCGAGGGCCTGCGCTGGCTCGGGACCTTCCACTCGGTGGCCGCCCAGATCCTGCGGCGGCACGCCGAGCTGGTGGGCCTGAAGTCGAACTACACCATCCTCGATCAGGACGATCAGGAACGGCTGATCAAGCAGGTGCTGGAAGCCGAGAACATCGACACCAAGCGCTGGACGCCCAAGGCCCTGGCCGGGCTGATCGACCACTGGAAGAACCGCGGCTGGCGGCCCGACCAGCTGCCGCCCGCCGAGAACGCCCATTTCGCCAACGGCAAGGGCCAGGCGCTGTACCGGATGTACCAGGAGCGCATGCGCACGTTGAACGCCTGCGACTTCGGCGACCTGCTGCTGCACAACCTGACCATCTTCACCGGCCACCCCGACGTGCTGGCCGACTACCACGCCCGCTTCCGCTACCTGCTGGTGGACGAGTACCAGGACACCAACGTCGCCCAGTACCTGTGGCTGCGGCTGCTGGCCCAGAAGAGCCAGAACCTGTGCTGCGTGGGCGACGACGACCAGTCGATCTACGGCTGGCGGGGCGCCGAGGTGGATAACATCCTGCGCTTCGAGCGGGACTTTCCGGGCGCCAAGGTGGTGCGGCTGGAGCGCAACTACCGCTCCACCAGCCACATCCTGGCCGCCGCCTCGGGGCTGATTGCCGCCAACAAGGGCCGGCTGGGCAAGACCCTGTGGACCGAGGCCGAGGGCGGCGAGAAGGTCGTGGTCCGGGGCGTCTGGGACGGCGAGGCGGAAAGCCGGCTGATCGCCGACGAGATCGAGCGGGCGAAGAAGGGCTCTACCGACCGCAACCCGCGCGTTTACCGCGACATGGCGATCCTGGTGCGCGCCTCGTTCCAGATGCGGGCCTTCGAAGAGCGGTTCGTGATGCTGCAGATCCCCTACACGGTGGTCGGCGGCCCACGGTTCTTCGAGCGGGCCGAGATCCGCGACGCCCACGCCTACCTGCGGCTGATCAACTCCGACGAAGACGACCTGGCCTTCGAGCGGATCGTCAATGTGCCCAAGCGCGGCATCGGCGAAACCACCGTCCAGAAGCTGTTGCAGATGGCCCGGCTGAACGGCGTCTCGGCGACCACGGCCGCGCGCGAACTGGTGCGCACCGACGAACTGGCGGCCCGCACCCGCACCAGCCTGTCCAACTTCCTGCGCGACCTCGACCGCTGGCGCGGCGAGGCCGAACGCACGGCGCACGCCCGGGTCATGGAGCAGGTGCTGGAGGAGAGCGGCTACACCGACGCGCTGCGACTGGACAAAGGGCCCACCAGCCAGACCCGGCTTGAGAACCTGAAGGAGTTGGTCCAGTCGATGGCCAACTTCGAGACGCTCCAGGGCTATCTGGAACACGTCTCGCTGGTGATGGACCTGGACCGCGGCCCTCAGACCGACGCCGTGCAGATCATGACCCTGCACTCGGCCAAGGGGCTGGAGTTCCCGCTGGTCTTCCTGCCCGGCTGGGAGGAAGGCGTTTTCCCGTCCCAGCGCAGCATGGACGAGAAGGGCGAGAAGGGCCTCGAGGAGGAGCGCCGGCTGGCCTACGTGGGCATCACCCGCGCCCGCGAGGAAGCCCGGATCTCCTTCGCCGCCAATCGTCAGGTCTACGGCCGCTGGACCAGTCAGCTGCCCAGCCGTTTCGTCGACGAACTGCCGATCGACAACGTCGAGGCCTCGTCCGAGACCGGCTACTACGGCGGTGGCCCCGGCATGCAGCAGCACGGGTCGCGCTGGGACGAGACCCCGTCCTTCGGCGCGGGCTATTCCTCGCCCGGCTGGCGCCGCGCCCAGGCCGCCAACTACAAGGGCAGCCATCCCGGCCGCCAGCAGGTGATCGAGGGTGACGGCCGGCTGGTGGCCACATCCGACAGCGCCGCCGGCAGCGCCTATGCCCGTGGCGACCGGGTCTTCCACATCAAGTTCGGCTACGGCACCGTCCGCGGGGTCGAAGGCAACAAGCTGACCGTCGCCTTCGACAAGGCCGGCGAGAAGAAGGTCATCGACAGCTTCGTCGAGAAGCCGTGAGGCGAAGCTCCCCTGCAAGGGGAGCACCGTTGCCTAACCTTCGCCATTGGCGTCTCATTCCCCCAGCAACAGGGAGACGCATGCCGGATGCCTATCGCCGCCGCCAGGGTCTATTCGGAAGGCCACCGTCTGCGGCATCTGCGGCTGCACGAGGACGATGACCGCAAGGTCCAGCCCCACCAGTTCGCCTGGATCGGCCTGGTCGACCCCACGGCTGACGAACTCGAGATGCTGCGGCTGAAGTTCAACCTGCATCCGCTGGGCATCGAGGACGCGCTCTGCGACCACCCTCTGCCCAAGGTCAGCGTCTATGGCGACCAGATCTTCGTGGTCTGCCGCACGGCGCGGCTGGAGAACGAGGAGATCGTCTACGGCGAGACCTGCGCCTTCCTCTGCCGCAACCACATCATCACCATTCGCAAGGGCTCCGACCGCGCCCACACCGAGGTGCGGCGTCATCTGGAAAGCTCGCCGGCGATGCTGCAGCATGGCATCGCCTATGTGCTCTATTCGATCCTCGACTTCGTCGTCGACGGCTACCAGCCGATCGTGGATGAGATCGAGGAGGATGTGCTGGCGATCGAGCGCCGGGCCCTGGACAGTTTCCTGAGCCGCGACGACGTCACCCACCTTTTCAACCTGCGCCAGACCCTGACGCGCTTCCGGCGCAAGCTGGGGCCCATGGAAGAGGTCTGCGCGCGGCTGGAGCACCTGCACCTGCCGTTCATGGACGCCAGCGTCCGGCCCTATTTCCGCGATGTGGGCGATCACGTGCGGCGGGTGGCAAGTTCCGTCGAAGGCCTGCGCGACGTGCTGTCGTCCGTGTTCGAGGTGTCCAACCTGTTCGAGCAGCAGCGCCAGAACGATGTCAGCCGCCGACTGACGGCCGGCGCGGCGATCCTCGCCATCCCGACCATGGTGTTCGGCCTCTACGGCATGAATTTCGAGGTCATGCCCGAACTGCACTGGCGCTACGGCTACCTGTTCGTGCTCGCCACGGTGGTGGTGATGTGCGCCGGATTGTTCATCGCTTTCCGCCGGGCCAAGTGGCTCTGACCTGAAACCAAAGCCTCGCCGCAGGGGTTCTCCAGAAATGTGGAGTCCGTTCCAGTCCCGAGACCTGCCGGCGCTTCTCGCCGGCGCGGCGGTGGCGACGGCGGCGGGCCTGATGCTCGGCGCCACGCTTCATCCCGACCTGGGCGAGGAAGCTCCGCTGGCCCCGCAGACCCTGGTGGCGGGCGGCGGCGCGCGGGAAGCCCCGGGCGGCGGTGATCCTGGACTGGGCCGGTATGCCGGGCCGATCCCGGAATACGTGACCGGAACAGACGCGACGCGACCGCCCGCCGAATTCGTCCAGGCCTTGGTCGACGCGCCCCAGATCCCGCCCGAAGCCGTCGAGCCGGCTCCGGAGATGCGGGTCCGGCCGGAGCCCGCGGCCTGGCGCGAGCCGCCGGAGCCGCCCATCGACTACCCGTCCCGCTCCGGCGGCGTAGTCTACGAGACCGACCTGCCCCCGCCCCCGCAACCGCCCGGCGATGACGCCCCCGGCTGATCTCCCCTCGCCTTTCGTCCGCCTTACCGGTAGAGCCTCCCGCCCATGAGTGAGGCCTTCCAGATCATCGCCCGCGGCCCCCGCGCCGACGCCGAAGCCGCCGCAGCGGCGCTTGAGGCCGACCCCGCCACCGAGGCTCTGACCTTCTCGATCCTGGAAGAGGACGAGGACCGCGACATCTGGCGCATCGACGCCTTCCCGAACGCGCCGGATGAACAGGCCGCGATCGACGCGGTGCTGGCGGGTTTCCCGACCCTGAGGGTGATCACCGAGGTGCTCGCCGACGCCGACTGGCTGGCCATGGCGCTGTCCGGCCTGCCGCCCGTGCGCGCGGGCCGCTTCTTCGTCTACGGCGCCCACGACGGCGGTCTGGCCCCGGCCAGCACGGTCAACCTGCGGATCGAGGCCGGCGCGGCCTTCGGCACCGGGCACCATGGCACCACGGTCGGCTGCCTGTTCGCCTACCATGAACTGCTCAAGCGCCGGCGGTTCACGCGCGTGCTGGACGTGGGCTGCGGCACCGGTGTGCTGGCCATCGCCGCGGCGCGCACAGGCTCCGCCATCGCTGTCGGCACCGACATCGACGGGCCCTCGGTGCGCATCGCCAACGAGAACGCCGAACTGAACGGGGCGAAGGCCCGCTTCGTCCACGCCTCGGGTCTCAACCACCCCGAGGTGCGCGGCGATGGTCCCTACGACCTGGCCTTCGCCAACATCCTGGCACCGCCGCTGGTGGCCCTGTCGCAGGACATCAAGCGGGCGCTGAAGCCGGGCGGCTACGCGATCCTGTCAGGCCTGCTGCGCACCCAGGAGCGCCGGGTGTTCGCCGCCTATCAGTCCAAGGGCTTCCGGCTGGTCCGCCGCATCCACCGCGACGCCTGGGCGACCCTGGTGCTGCGCCGGGCCTAGCCGACGGCCTTCTTCGCACCGAGGGCCGCCAGCCAGTGCCGCTCGCGGGCCTTCAGCAGGTCGAGCTGGCCCATGGGCGTAAGGGTCTCGTCCTCGATCCGCTCCAGCACCTCGAAGCTGAAAGCCGCCTCGCCGTGGGCCGTCCAGGCCGCCTGCAGGACGCGATTGATATGCCCGCCGTTGCGCAGGCCAAACCACAGGCTGTTCTGCTGGGCGTCGATGTTGCGCGAGCCCGCGGTCCACACCTCGCCGGTCGCAGCGCAGCGCACTGCGAACACGCCCATGGTGCTCTTGCGCTCCTTGTAGTCTCGGAGAAGGTCGCGTCGGGTCTGCTTGTCCATGGTGGCCTGATAGCGCCATCTTGCGTGGACGTCAATTTTACCCGGACATAAAAAGCGCGCAGGCGCCCCTTTGCCGCCGGCCCACGAAGGGCTTACATCCGGGGCATGTTCCAGACCTTCGACGAAACCACCGACCCCTCGTTCGGCGCCCAGCACCTTCCGCTGATCCGCGAGGCCATGGCCCGGCAGAGGCTCGACGGCTTCCTGGTGCCGCACGAGGACGAGCACCAGAACGAATATCTGCCCGCCGCCAACGACCGGCTGGCCTGGGCTACCGGCTTCACCGGCTCGGCCGGGGCTGCCGTGATCCTCAAGGACAGAGCTGCCGTTTTTGTGGACGGTCGCTACACCCTTCAGGTCCGTGACCAGGTGGATGCCGGTCTGTTCGAGATCCGCGATCTGGTCGAGGGCGGCGTGCCTGCTTACCTCGAGACCGCGACAGGGTCCGGCCATAGGATCGGCTACGACCCCCGCCTGCACAGTCCCGACGCCCTCGGCCACCTCAGGAACGCCGCCGCGAAATCCGGCGCGGAGCTTGTTCCCGTCGACGTCAACCCCCTGGACCAGGCCTGGGGCAAGGCTCGCCCGCCGCAGCCGCAGGCGCCCGTGGTTCCGCATCCGCTGGAGGTCTCCGGGGAGGAGTCCAGCGCCAAGCGCGCCCGGGTCGGCGCCCTGGTCGCCCAGCGGGGCGGCGAGGCGGCGGTGCTGACAGCGCCGGCGTCCATAGCCTGGCTGTTTAATGTCCGCGGCGGCGACGTGATCCGCTCCCCCCTGCCGATCGGCCAGGCGATCCTGAACCCCGACGGCACGGCGCGGCTGTTCCTTGACCCCGCCAAGGTGACCTCCGAACTGCCCGCATGGCTGGGTAATCAGGTACGGCTGGAGACGCCGGACGACCTGCCCGGCGCCCTGGCCGAACTCAGGGGCCGCCGGGTGCTTGTTGACCCCGCCCAGTCCTCGGCCTGGTATTTCGACACCCTGACCGCCGCCGGCGCGACCGTGATCCGCGGGGAAGACCCCTGCGCCCTGCCCCGGGCCTGCAAGAACAGCGTCGAGATCGAGGGAACCCGCAACGCCCACGTCCGCGACGGCGCCGCGCTGACCCGCTTCCTCCACTGGGTGGCCACCGAGGGCCAGGTCAATCCGCCCGACGAGATCACCGCGGTCCGCAAGCTGGAGGCCTTCCGTGCCGCCACAGGCGCCATGAAGGACCTGTCGTTCGACACCATCGCCGGCGTGGCCTCGAACGGCGCCCTGCCCCACTATCGCCCGACCGAGCGCCTCAACCTGAAGGGCTTCGAGGGAACCCTGCTGCTGGTGGATTCCGGCGCCCAGTACCTCGACGGGACCACAGACGTCACCCGAACGATCGCCCTCGGCGAGCCCAGCGCCGAGATGCGCCAGCGGTTCACCCTGGTGCTCAGGGGCCATCTGGCCCTGGCGCGGATCCGCTTCCCGGCTGGCACAACGGGATCGCAGCTCGACACCCTGGCGCGCATGGCGTTGTGGCAGCACGGCCTGGACTATGACCACGGCACCGGCCACGGCGTCGGCTCGTATCTCGGGGTCCACGAAGGCCCGCAGCGGATCGCCAAGGCCCCGAACACCGTGGCCCTGCGACCCGGGATGATCCTGTCCAACGAGCCCGGCTACTACAAGGAAGGCGCCTACGGCATCCGGATCGAGAACCTGCAGGTGGTAACGCCCGCGACGCCGATCCCCGGCGGCGAGCGTCCGATGCACGGCTGGGAGACCCTGACCCTGGCCCCGATCGACCGCCGCCTGATCGACTCCGACCTTTTGTCCGCCGAAGAGCGGGCTCAGCTCAACACCTACCACGCCCGGGTGCGCGAGGTGATCGCGCCGCTGGTCGAGGACGAGGTCCGGAACTGGCTCAACGATGTCACGAGGCCGATCTGATGTCCGAAGCTCCCAACGCCCAGCAGGCGACCTACTGGAACGAGGCCGCAGGTCCGACCTGGGCCAGCCTTCAGGCTCCGCTCGACCGCCAGCTCGCGCCGCTCGGCCGGGCGGCCATGGCGGCGCTGTTACCCCGGCCCGGCGAGCGCATTCTCGACATCGGCTGTGGCGCCGGCCAGACCAGCCTGGACCTGGCCCGCGCCGTCGCGCCGGGTGGCGAGGTCATGGGCGCGGACATCTCCGGCACCCTTCTGGCCGTGGCCCGCGATCGCGCGGCTGAGCTCGACGGCGTCCGTTTCGTCGAGGCCGACGCCCAGACCCATCCCTTCGAGACCGGCCGGTTCGACGCGGTGTTCTCCCGTTTCGGCGTGATGTTCTTCGCCGACCCGGCGGCCGCCTTCGCGAACATCCAGCGGGCCGTGAAACCCGGCGGGCGCCTGGCCTTCGTCTGCTGGCGTCGACCGGACGAGAACCCGATCATGACCCTGCCGATGGCGGCCGCGGCGCCCTTCCTGCCACCGCCGGCTCCGCCCGAACCCGGCGCGCCCGGCCCGTTCGCGTTCGCAGACCCTGACCGTATCCGCGCGGTGCTGGGCGCCGGCGGCTTCGCGGACATCACCGTGACGCCCCATGACGAGAAGGTCGGCGCGGGCGACCTCGACACGGTCCTCGCCATGACGCTGAAGGTCGGGCCGCTCGGCGCGATGCTGCGCGACCATCCGGACAAGCGCGACACCGTCATCGCCGCCGTCCGCACTGCCCTGGCTCCGCATGAGGGACCGGACGGCGTGAAACTGGACTCGGCCACCTGGATCGTCACCGCACGGAAACCGGCATGAGCCTCAGGACCCTCGGACTGGCCGCCACGGCGATGGCCGTGCTGGTCCTCGCGACCCCGGCTCTGGCCGCGCCGGACCCGGAGCAGGCTCCGATCCTGGCGACCGTTCAGAAATTCTTCGACGCGCTGGCCGCGCAGGACAGCACCACAATCCGCGGAATCGTCCTGCCGGGCGGCGTCTACACCGCCGTTCGCGTCAACGCCGACGGCAGCACCAAGGTGAGCCGGCGACCCGTCGACGAGAGTTTCAGCACGTCCATCGACCCCGGTCTCAACGAACGCATGTGGTCGCCGGTGATCTCGCGTCGCGGCCCCATGGCCACGGTCTCGGCGCCCTACGAGTTCCAGCTCAACGGCAAGACCACCCACTGCGGCGTCGACGTGTTCAGCCTGGTGAAGTCTGACGGCGCCTGGAAGATCGCCGGCCTGATGTGGACCCAGGAGCCCGCGGCCTGTCCGGAGCTCAAGGCGCAGAAGTAGGCGTCGTCAGCCGGCCACCAGCGCCAGCCACTCGTCCTCGGTGATCACCTCGATGCCGAGGTCGGTGGCGGTCTTCAGCTTGGAGCCCGCGCCGGGACCCGCCACCACCAGGTCGGTCTTCTTCGACACCGAGCCCGAGACCTTGGCCCCCAGTCCCTCGGCCTGGGCCTTGGCCTCGTCGCGGGTCATCTTCTCCAGAGCGCCGGTAAAGACGATGGTCTTGCCGGCCACGGCGGTGTCGGTCTTGGGCCGCTCGGCCGCTATCACCCGCAGTTCGCCCAGCAGAGCCTCGACAAGCCGTTCGTTGTGATCCTCGCCGAAGAACTCGGCGATCATCCGGGCGGCAACCACGCCCACGGCGTCCACCGAGGCGAGCTCCAGGAATGCCTCGCCGGGCGTACCGGCGACGGCCTGGCCGGCTGCGGTCTCGAAGGTCGTCCAGTCGCCGAACCGGGCGACAAGGGCCGCGCGGGCCCTGGCATTCAGCTTCGGGACCGCCAGATGCAGACGGGCGTCGAGCGAGATGTCGGGTGGTATCAGCAACGGCTGGCCGCTCCGAGCGAAGTCCAGCACCGCCTGCACCGCCGTCGGCCCCAGGCCATCAAGATCTGACAGCTCGGCGTACATCGGCCCCGCCTGTTGCGCGGCGGCGGCCTTGGCGGTGGCGACAAAGGCCTCGACGGTCTCGAAGTGACGGGCCAGGGCCAGCGACGTGGTCTCGCCCACATGGCGAATCCCTAGGCCATAGATGAACCGGTCCAGCGCGATATCGCGCCGGGCCTCGATGCTGTCGATCAGGTTGCCGACGCTTGTCTCGCCGAAGCGGTCCATCTCCAGCATCTCGTCACGATGGGTGTGAAGCCGGAAGATGTCGGCCGGCGTGTCCAGCCAGCCGCGTTCGTTGAAGATTGCGATCTGCTTCTCGCCCAGGCCCTCGATGTCGAAGGCGCGGCGCGACACAAAATGGCGCAGGTGGGCCAGTCGCTGGAACGGACAGGCGAACTCGCCGGTGCAGCGGCGCACCACGGTTTCGGCGCCCGCCGCGGTGGTCTCGCGCGCGATCGGCGTGCGCAGGTCGCAGGGGCAGTGGGTCGGGAAGGCGAAGGGCTCAGCGTCGGCGCCACGCTCGTCCAGAACCACGCCGACGATCTGCGGGATCACGTCACCGGCGCGCTGCAGGATCACCGTATCGCCCACGCGGATGTCCTTGCGGGCGATCTCGTCGGCATTGTGCAGGGTGGCGTTCTCGACCACCACGCCGCCCACCGTCACCGGGCGCAGGCGCGCCACCGGGGTGATAGCGCCCGTCCGGCCCACCTGGATGTCGATGGCCTCCAGGATCGTGCGGGCCTGCTGGGCGGGGAACTTCCGCGCGATGGCCCAGCGCGGCGTCCGCGTGATGAAGCCCAGGCGGTGCTGCCACTCCAGCCGGTCAACCTTGTAGACGACGCCGTCGATGTCGTAGCCCAGCTTAGGACGCACGGCCTCCATGCGGGCATAGGCGGCGAGCAGGCCGGCGGCGTTCTCGACCCGGACGCTTTCCGGCGTGGTCTGGAATCCCCAGGCCTTCAGCGCCTGCAGCGCCGCCCACTGGGTATCGGCGAAGGGCTCGCTCACCAGCCCCCAGGCGTAGGCGAAGAACTTGAGGGGCCGGGCGGCGGTGATCCGGGAATCGATCTGGCGCAGCGAGCCCGCCGCCGCGTTGCGGGGGTTGGCGTAGGTCTTCTGGCCGGCGGCAGTGGCCGCGGCGTTCAGGGCAGCGAACTCCTCGTGGCCCAGATAGACCTCGCCGCGCACCTCCACCACGTCCGGCCAGCCCTCGCCGGCCAGCCGCCTGGGAATGTCGGATATGGTGCGGACGTTCTGGGTGACGTCCTCGCCGACACGGCCATCGCCGCGGGTCGCGGCCTGGACCAGCACACCCTTCTCGTAGCGGATCGAGCACGAGAGGCCATCGATCTTCGGCTCGGCCGTGTAGCCCACCGTCTCGTCTGCCGGCAGCCGCAGGAACCGGCGGATGCGGGCGTCGAACTCGGTGGCCTCGTCGTCAGCGAAGGCGTTGTCCAGGCTGAGCATGGGCACGCCATGCTCCACCGGTGAAAACTGCTCGGCTCGCGCTGCACCCACACGAAGGCTCGGGGAATTCTCCCGGACCAGATGTGGAAACCGCGCCTCAAGCGCCGCATTGCGCTGCTTCAGCGCGTCATATTCGGCGTCAGAAACCGTGGGCTCGTCATGCTGGTAGTAGCGGATGTCATGCGCCGCCAGATCATCGGCCAGCCGCGTCAGCTCCTCAAGGGCCTGGGCTTCGGTGAGGCTGTCGGGGGGGATCGGCACGCTTTCAGGCATCCATCAGCGCCCTGGCCGCGGCGCGGGCGGCGTCGGTGATCTGGGCGCCGGCGAGCATGCGGGCGATCTCCTCCTCGCGGTCGGCGGGGCTGAGAACCTCAACCGCGGTGCGCAGCCGCTCGCCGTCGCCGGACTTGGCGATGCGCCAGTGAGCCTCGGCGCGGGCTGCGACCTGCGGGCTGTGGGTGACGACCAGCACCTGGGCCGATGACGCCAGGCGCTTCAGGCGCAGGCCCACCGCGTCGGCCACGGCGCCGCCGACACCCTGGTCGACCTCGTCGAAGATCATCAGCGGCTGGGCGCCGCTGGCGCGGCCGGCCAGCGAGGCCTTCAGCGCGAGGGCGAAGCGCGCCAGCTCTCCGCCAGAGGCGATGGCCCCCAGGTCGCCGAACGGGGCGCCCGGATTGGTGGCGATCTCGAAGGCGGTCCGGTCCATCCCCGACGGACCGGCCCGGTCCTCGCCGAGGGGCTCGACCGCCACCTGGAAGCGGGCCTTGTCCAGCTTCAACGGCGCCAGCTCGGTCATCACCGCCTCGGCCAGGCTTTCGCCCGCCGACTGCCGCGCCCGGGTCAGGGCGCCGGCGGCGGCCAGGTAGGCGGCCCGGGCGGCGGCCAGCTGGGCCTCGGCAGCCTTGAGCTCGGCGCTGGACGTTTCGACCGCCTGCAGCCTTGCGGCGAAGCGGATGCGCAGTTCCGGCAGGTCCTGCACCGGCGCCCCAAGCTTCCGGGCCAGTCCGCGAAGCTCGAACAGCCGCTCCTCGGTCTTTTCCAGCCGGTCGGGCTCGAAGTCGAAGGCGTTGGCGGCGGCGTCCACGGCGGACTCGGCCTCGTCCGCCTCGATGAGCACCCGGTTCAGGGCCTCGGACGCGGCGATCAGACGGGTGGCGGCCTCGCCCTCGGCGGCGGCGCCAGCGGTGACCGCCCGCTCGCGCGCCCGCTCCAGCGCCCGGATCGCCCCCGCCACCCGTGACGCCAGGCCGTTGAAGACCTCCCGCGCCGAAGCGATGTCGGACAGCGCCTTCTCGGCCGCGCCCAGCACCGCGCGCTCTTCCGCCAGTGCGGTCTCTTCGCCGGCGTGGGGGTTCAGGCGGTCCAGCTCCGAAAGGCGGAAGGTCAGTTCCTCGGTCTCGGCGGCCGCGCGGTCGATGTCGGCCTTCAGGACATCGACGCGCTCGCGCGCCGCGCGCCAGGCGCGCCAGGCGGCGGCTACGTCCCGCCCGATCCCATCCAGCCCGCCATAGGCGTCCAGCAGCGGACGGTGTGTCCTGGCGTCGAGCAGGCCCACGGTTTCATGCTGGCCGTGAACCTCCAGCAGGGCCTCGCCAAGTTCCTTCAGCACGCCGACCCCGGTGGCCTGGTCATTGACAAAGGCGCGGCTGCGGCCATCCGCCGACAGGGAGCGACGCAGCACCAGGTCCTCGTCGCGGGCGTAGGCCAGGCCCTTCTCTTCCAGCAGGTCCCAGACCGGATGGGCGGTCGCAGGTGCGAAGGCGGCAGTGGCCACGGCCTGGGCCGCGCCCCGGCGCACCAGGCCCGCGTCGCCGCGCGCGCCTGTCGCCAGCCCCAGGGCGTCGAGGATGATCGACTTCCCCGCCCCCGTCTCGCCGGTAAGCGCCGTCAGGCCTGGACCGATGGAAAGGTCCAGGGCCTCGATCAGCACCACGTCGCGGATCTGCAGTCCGATCAGCATGACGCGGAAGATCGTATGGAATCAGGCCCGATAGAAGGGGGCGGACAGGTTTTGTTCTGGTCGGCCCGCACGGGCTAGTTCGGTGGCGTCGGCTCGGGCTTGGGCTCGGGGACGATGCCCTTGTCCTTCTTGCCGAACGGCAGCCTGAAGACCGAGCGCTTGTCCGTGTTCTTGATCGAGGCCACGCCAGCGTTGGGCTCCTCGGCTTCGGGCGGAGCCACCGTCTTGTTCTTGTCGCGGGTGAACGGCAGTTTCATCATCCCGAAGCCGCCCGACTTGGGCTCGACCGCCGGGCGCAGGCCCTTGCTGGTCAGCAGCTTGTAGGCGTCGCCGTACCAGGGATCGCCCGGGTAGTTGAAGCCCAGCACCGCGCCGTTGCGCCTGGCTTCCTCGCCCAGCCCCAGCGTCAGATAGGCTTCCACCAGACGGTACAGGGCCTCGGGCGTATGGGTCGTGGTCTGGTAGCGATCGACGACCATCTTGAAGCGGTTCACCGCCGCGAGCGTATCGCCCTGGCGCAGGTAGTAGCGGCCGATGGTCATTTCCTTGCCGGCCAGCTGGTCGTTGACCATGTCGATCTTCAGCCGGGCGTCGGAGGCGTATTCGGTGCGCGGATAGCGCTGGACCACGTCACGCAGGCTTTCCAGCGCCTGCCCGGTGGCCGCCTGGTCGCGGTTCACGTCGACGATCTGCTCGAAGTAGCAGATGGCCTTGATGTAGTGGGCGTAGGCCGCCGCGGGATTGCCCGGATAAAGCGTCATGAACCGGTCGGCGTCGCCGATCGCTTCGGCGTAGTCGTTGCCCTGGTAGTGGGCATAGGCCTGCATCAGGATCGAACGACGCGACCATTCCGAATAGGGGTGCTGGCGCTCCACTTCCTGGAAGTAGCCGACGGCCTGGTTCCACTGCCGGCGGTCAAGCCGGTCGGCGCCTGTGGCGTAGAGCAGCTCGACCGGCCGCTCCTCATAGGCCAGGCGCGGCTTCTTCTTGTTTCCCGCGCAGGCGGAAAGGGCGAGAGCGCACATCAGGGCGACACCCGCCGCCTTGGTCGTTTTGCGTAGCAAAGACACCATCACCTCAAGACCGACGCGCGCCCCCACGCGAGGAGTCGCTATCTACACGACAGACTGTGGCGAGCAAACGGCGCGCGGACGCCCGGCGGACGCTATAGCGTCTCGCGCATGCCCTCGACCTGCTGCTCGTGGGTTGTTTCAGGCCTGGGCAGGCCGACCTGGTCGCTGACCATCTCGACAAGCGACGGCAGGGACGCGCGGTCCACCCGGTGGGATTCGCCCCAAAGATCCGCCCGCATCAGCGCCTTGGGGCAATGCAGATAGGCTTCGCGGACGTCGACTTTCAGGAGGGTCTTCGGGACCTTGCCGAACTCCTCGAAGTCCTCGGCCAGCGCATCATCCACCAGCACCGTCGCTCGGCCATTGACCCGGTAGATATCGTCGACGCCCGGGATCATGAACATGAAACCCACCTCGCCTGTGCCCCCGGCGATGTTGCGCAGGGTGTCGAGGCGGTTGTTGCCGGGCCGGTCGGGCATGAGCAGGCTGCGGCCGTCCTGCGACACGTGGACGAAGCCCGGCCCCCCGCCGCGCGGCGACACGTCGAGCGTCCCGTCCGGGCCGATGGAGCCCACGGCGGCGAAGGGTGACAGTGCGATGAAGCGCCGACCGTGCGGGTCAATGTGGTCGAGGCACTTGGCCACCACGAACTTTCCGGGCGGCTTGTAGAGCGCGTTCAGGTGCGCGCTGGCGTCATCGGGCATCGGTGGCTCCTGGGCTTTGCAGGCCCAGTAAACACCCGCCCTGCCGCCAGCGCCATGTCAGCAGCCGGCAAGCTAGGCCGTGGCGCGGAGGTCCTCGACGAAGGTGCGTACGCGCCAGGCGTCCGGACGGGCCAGCAGGGCCCGGACGACGGCGTTGTTCAGGCCGTGGCCGGCGCAGACGCCCTCGAAGCGACCCAGCATCGGGCCGCCCAGCACATAGAGGTCGCCGATGGCGTCCAGCGCCTTGTGACGCACGAACTCGTCGGGGCGGCGCAGGCCTTCGGGATTCAGCACCCGGTCACCGTCGATGACGACGCAGTTGTCCATCGACCCGCCCCGCGCCAGGCCCATCGACCGCAGGGTCTCGACGTCGCGCAGGAAGCCGAAGGTGCGGCAGTCGGCCAGCTCATCGCGGAAAGCCTGCTCGTCCATCGCCAGGTCCACGGACTGGCGGGCGATGGCGGCCGAGTCGAAGACGATCTCGAAGGCGACCTCGAAGCCGTCGGCCGGCTTCAGCGTCGCGCGCTTGTCGCCCTCGACCACCTCGACGGTGTCGACGATCTCGATGTAGGTCCGCGCGGCGTCCTGCACCCGCTTGCCGGCGCGGTCGAGGATGCGCACGAAGGGCTCGGCCGAGCCGTCCATGATCGGCATCTCGGGCCCGTCGACCTCGACCAGGGCGTTGTCGATCCCCAGCATGGCGAAGGCGGCCATCAGGTGCTCGATGGTGGATACAGTCACGCCGGCGGCGTTGCCGATCACGGTGCCCAGCTGGGTCTTGCAGACCGCCTCGCCGGTCGCCGGGACGCGGTTGTCCACGTCCTTCACGTCGGTTCGCACGAAGACGATTCCGGCGCCGGTCGGGGCCGGGCGCACCGACACGCGGGTGTAGGCGCCCGTATGGACGCCCACGCCGGCGAAGAGCGCCGGGGCCTTGACGGTGTGCTGATAGGCGAGTGCGGACAAAGGTGGACCTTCCTGCAGCGACGCGGCGCGAGTAACCGAACCTATGCCCCAACGCGTGGCTAAGCTGCTTGATGCACCGCAGCAAAGCACATCGTGTTTCGCAATGTTTCGCTTTAGAATCTGTTAACCCGACGCCTTGTTTTCGCCTTGATTCAAAACGCTTTTCCGTCGCCCTGGCACGCCGGCCGTGAACCTTCGGACGCCCTGCCGCAGGGCGTCACGACGCGGGGAAAATTTCGGTCCCGACCAGGTTCCGCGCCCGGTCCAGGATACGCACCTGCACCGCCCGGCCCAGCTTCGCCAGCACCACGGCCAGCCGCTTGGCCTGGGCCTCGGCCCGACCGCCGGAGCGGAAGACCAGCGGCTCGATGCCGGCGCAGCGCACCGCCCAGCCCTCCGCCAGGGGCGAGACCCAGATGATCCGTTGGGCGTTCATGAGGGGGGCCTCCCGAAGGTTTTCGCTTCGGCAGGACATCTAGCGCCCGGCCGCTGCCCGGGCATGACGCTTTCGCGGCAATTTCGAGTCGGTCGCCGGGTCAGGCGCGCCGGCGCATGGCCCGCATGTCCGGCAGGCCCGCGCCCGGGGTGTCGATCCCCAGGGCATGGGCGATCCCGGAATAGATTTCCGGCTCGGTCATGTTACGGCCTAGCTCCGGACGTCCCGTCTCGGGATCGAAGCCGTAGGTCAGCAGGGTGTCGGGATCGACACCCCCCAGCACCCGGCCGCCGTTCACGAAGGGCGAGATGATCAGCGATCCGTTGTTCAGGTCGTGGCCCGAGCCGAAGGTCATCGCTCCGCTCGGACGCCGGCGCGTGCGGCCGAACTCGGTGGCCACATAGATCATCGAGTGATCCCAGAAGCTCTCGCCATCCTGGAATTCCTCCGACTTCAACAGGGTGATCAGTCGGTCCGCGGTCCGCAGCACGCGGTCCCACATCAGGGCCTGGACCTCGCGGTTGGCCTGGTGCGAGAAGTCGAACGAGATCGGGGTGTTGACCAACCCCCCCTCGCCCAGCCCCTCGCCGCTGCCCAGGGACACGCCCTTCTTGAACACCGCTCCGCCGTCGGGGCCGAGCGTGACCGTGACCGAGACGCCGTAGCGCAGCAGCAGGAAGGCCAGCGCCGCCTGACTTTCCAGCGGGTCGAAGTCGTAGTTCGGGAATGCGTCACGGACCTTCTGGCCCAGGGCCGAGCCGCTCAGCCCGTGGGCGGCCAGCGGCATGGCCGGCGAGTCCGGGAACAGCATCAGCTTGGTGATCAGGTCGCTGGCCTCGACGCCGCGCAGGGACTCGCCCCGCAGGGTGTTCCAGTGCCGGATCCGCTCGCTCTGGCCGAAGGTCCCGAAGAACGCCGAGTTCGGGTCGATCTGCTCATTGCGCAGCTTCCGGGCGCGCTCGAACAGGTCGCGGGCGGGCGCACCTTTCACACCCTTGTAGCCGTCAAGCGACAGGGGCCAGAGGTTGGGCGTCGGCGCCCGCTCGCCATAGGCATAGAGCGGCAGCGACGTGTCGGAGCCCCACTCGGTGAACCCCGTCCCGTTGACCAGATGGACGTTGGGGATCGGATAGCCCGCGCCATAGGTCAGGGCGGTGGCTTCCTGCAGCGTCCGGCCCTTCCAGGCGGCGTTGCCGTTGATCGAGCGCATCTGCGCCACGAAGTGGTTCACGCTGGTGCCGGTGTGGGTCACCACCATCATGTCGCGGCCGTGAGCCTTGACGAAATTCGACTGGTTGGCGGTGAACGACGCCGGGATCGCCCCGATCCGCTTGGACTGCAGGTCAATGGCCCGGAAGTCACCGAGGGTCTGCACGAGGCTGTCCGGATAGGCGTTGACCACCTGCCCGTTGCGGCTCTCCGTCTCCCGGACGGACAGGAAGGAATCCACCAGGTTCGCGCCGCCGAACGCGCTGAGCACGATCAGGAATCGGGGGTTCTTCGCCCGCTCCCGCTGCTGTTCCGCCGCCTGCGCGGGCGTGAGCCCGCCCGCCGCCATCAGGGCGCCGCCGACGCCCGCCGACCTGAGGAAACCCCGGCGCGACCAGTTGCCGTTCATGACCGTGTCCTTATCGCTGCGCCGAGACATCAGTAGAAAATCGCTTCGAGGGAGGAGGCTGCCGCGAAGCACCCGAGGATCACCCAGTCCCGCTTCACCTCGGGCGACCTCGCCGGGCGGCCCTGGGCCACCTCGTCGTAGAAGGCGACCAGGCGCCGGGTCTCGTCGGCCGTGGGTGCGCGCCGCAGGACGGCGTCGTAGATCCGCAGCGTGGTCGCCTGCTTCCAGGCTGCGCCAGGCGCGCCTCGCCCGCCGCCTTTCAGCAGGCGGGCCTGCGCCGGGGTCGCCACGTCCAGGTCGACCCGCGCCGTGCAGGCGTGCAGCGCCACCCGGTCCACCGCGATCGGCGCGGTCAGCGGCGCCTGTTCCAGCGGCGAGTTGACCAGCAGGTTCGGCCCCTCGACCCCGCCCAGGACGATCCGGAAGGCGTCGGAGAAGCAGTCGTACTGCGACATCTCCTTGCAGATGCTCTCGCGCGGGACACCCAGCCCGTCCGACAGGTCACGCAGATAACGTTCCCCGTCCTTGAACTTTACGCGGGGGTCGATGGAGGCCACGGGCGCGGCAGCGGGCGGCGGCGGGGCGGCGGCGGCCGACGACGCGGCCAGTCCGGCGGCCAGGATCAGGCTGACGAGGCGTTTCATCGCTGGGCGTTCCTACGGCTGGCCATAGGCGTTGGTGAGCACCAGGCCGTGCAGCATCTTCTCGACGCGGTAGTTGTAGACATCGGCCGACTTCAGCCCCTTCCAGGCGCGGGTGTATTCGACCTGGTCCCGCAGGTCCGGCTCGCGCCCGATCAGCAGCTTCCAGTAGTCGCGCACCACGTTCTGGGCGAAGGCGTCGCTGTTGGCGGCCACCGCCGCCCAGGCCCGCAGGTCGGCGACCGGCTGGCCGAAGATCATTCCGCTGGCCGGCGCCTCGGCCACCCTCGGGCCATCGACGCGGACGTATTCCTTGAGGCGGTTGGCGTCGTAGGCGTAGCCGCCGCTGATCCCGTTATAGCGGGTGAAGGGGTAGGTCAGCGGATCGAGCGTCGAGTGACAGGCCGCGCATTGCGGCGCGGCGACGCCCTTGGCGTCATAGTCCGCCGGCTCGTGCGACACCGGCGTCAGGCCCTGCATCTTGGCGATGTCGTAGCCGAGGTAGGCCCGGTAGGCCTGGGCCGCGGTGGTGCGCGGGATCGCGGTGAACATGGTGTGGACCGCCGAGAACCAGCGGGTGGTGATCATGCCCGCCCGCTTGTCCTGCACCACGGGCTGGCGCGTCCCGCGACCGCGCTTGGCGAGTTCGTCCTCGGACAGCACCCGGAACGCCAGCGGATCGGCCTTGGTGCGCTCCACGAAGTACTGCCCCAGCAGCAGGTCGCGCACGTCACGGTCGCCGGAGTTGGCGTAGGCGAACAGGTTGTAGTCGTCATCGTAGTCACCCAGCGGCACCGGCCCCGGGTTGTCGCCCGACTTCACCGTGTGGGCGGGACGGATCTTGGGGTTGGCTAGGTTCCAGACCACACCCTCCTTGCCGATCCAGTAGGGCGACTTCAGGCAGCGATCGAGGGTCGAGACCAGACTCTCGCGCCAGGCCGCCGGCTTGCCGCGCAGTCCTCGGAAGGCCTCCACGTCCGCCCGGGCCGGCGAGCGGCCGCAGAAGTCCAGGTGGACCTTGCGGAAGGCATACTCCGGATCGTAGCCGCAGACATTCCAGGCCGCGGACTTCGAACGTTCGGCCTGCTCCTGGGTGCAGGCGACCGCCTTGGGCACGCTCCCGGCATTGGCCATCTGGCTGCCCGCCCGCAGCTCGGCGATGTTGGTGACGCCATCCCCGTCGGCGTCGAGATCCTCGATGGCCTTCAGGGCGCTGGGCAAAGCCGCGAGGAAGGCCTCGTCGGTCAGGGGGCGCGGCGCTCCGGGGAGGATCCGCTCGCTGAGCATCGTGCCGAAGGCGTTCCGCGCCGGGGCGACCGTGTGGCAGGTGGTGCAGTCGGCAAAGCCGGTGTGGCAGGCCTGCGAACCCGGATAGGCCTTGCAGAAGGCCACCGGAGCCGGCGGCCTCGCCGCCGCCGGAGGCGCCAGCATCGGGCCGACGAACAGCACCGCCGCCCCGATCGCCGCCGTGCCCACGCCGCTGGCCAGAGATGTCAGGGCGATCGCGCCCCGCCCCAGCCCGCCGGCCCGGTTCCGCCGCCAGGCGTGCAGGACGCCTCCCAGCCCATTCCGCCGCATGTCGCTTCCACCCAGATACGCATTTTGCGAAACGCTGCCCCTGGCGGTTTACAGCTGTGTTTCTCCACGGTGACATTCGCCCGGGAATTCACCCCCGAGCCACCCAAAATGTCGTCGGAAAACAGGCGCCTCGACCTGTGCGTTCAGGTCACGCCTTTTGGTTGCAGGCCGTGCGTGCGGACATGAAAGCGGCGGCGGACAAGGTCCGCCGCCGCGATCTGTGTGTCAGTCGGGCCGGCCCGGGATCAGTTGGCCAGACGGCGCAGGAACGACGGGATCTCCAGATCCTCGTTGTGATCGGCGTCCTCGGCCGGGGCCGCGGCTTCCAGCGGCTGGGCGCCGCCGCGCGAGGGCGCGGGGGCCGTGCGCGGCGCGGGCGCCTGGGCGGCCGGGGCCTGCGGGGTCTCGTAACGCGGGCGGCCGCCGAAGATGCTCAGGAACCCGCCGCGCGGACGCCGGGGCTCATAGGCCGGCTCGGCGAACAGGGGCTCGTCACGCTCATCGCCGGCCTCAGCGGCGGCGGGATCGACGATCCGGGTCACCGGCTGGACAAAGGCAGGCTCGACCGGCGCGGCCTCGGCCGCCAGCGGAGCGGCGAAGATGTCGGGCTGCTCCTCTTCGCGGTCCAGTTCGGCATCGGCTTCCGCCGCCGCGGCCATCACGGGCTCGGCAGCCGCGGCGATCTCGGCGGCGCGCGGGCTGACCGTGGCGCGGAGCGGCTCGGCCTGAAGCGAACGACGCTCCGGCTTGGGCTCGATGGCGGCGATCGAGGCGCCGTCCATGCCGGTCGCGACCACCGACACGCGGATCATGCCTTCCAGCGTCGGATCGAAGGCGGCGCCGAAGATGATGTTGGCTTCCGGATCGACCTGCTCGGAGATGGCGTTGGCCGCTTCGTCGACTTCCAGCAGGGTCATGTCGAGGCCGCCGGTCACGTTGACCAGCACGGCCTTGGCGCCCTTCAGCGAAACCTCGTCCAGCAGCGGGTTCTGGATGGCGTTCTGGGCGGCCATCAGGGCGCGGTCCTCGCCGGTCGCCTCGCCCGTGCCCATCATCGCCTTGCCCATCTCGGTCATCACCGTGCGGACGTCTGCGAAGTCGAGGTTGATCAGACCGGGCAGCACCATCAGGTCGGTGATCGAGCGCACGCCAGAGTGCAGGACCTGGTCGGCCATGCCGAAGGCCTCGGCGAAGGTGGTCCGCTCGTTGGCCACGCGGAACAGGTTCTGGTTCGGAATGACAATCAGGGTGTCGACATAGCGCTGCAGCTCACTGATCCCGGCGTCGGCCAGGCGCATGCGGTGGCGGCCCTCGAAGTGGAAGGGCTTGGTGACCACGCCTACGGTGAGGATGCCGCGCTCGCGGGCGCACTTGGCGATGATCGGCGCCGCGCCGGTGCCGGTGCCGCCGCCCATGCCGGCGGTGATGAAGACCATGTGGGCGCCGTCGAGGTGCTCACCGATCTCCGGGATGCTTTCCTCGGCCGCGCTCATGCCCACTTCGGGGTGGGCGCCGGCGCCCAGGCCCTGCGTCACCTGAACGCCCAGCTGGATGCGGCGCTCGGTCTTGGCGAACTGGAGTTGCTGGGCGTCGGTGTTGCCGACGACGAACTCGACGCCTTCAAGACCGGCCTCGATCATGTTGTTGACGGCGTTGCCGCCGGCCCCGCCGATGCCGAACACGACAATCCTGGGCTTCAGTTCCGTGGCGCGCGGCGCTGAGAGAGAGATGGTCATGGGACGTTCGGTCCTTCCCCGGTTTTTTGCGGTCTAGCGCGCCCGGCACCCCTGTCCCGACGCACCCGAGTAACGATGCGTTAAGTACGCGCCCACACCGTTAATCGAGGGTTAACCGCATACTCTGAGTCGGAACGGCGTCGAGCTTCACCGCACAGGTTTTTCGACCCGGCGTCCAAGAGAAGAATCGCGAATCGACAGTAATGCCGCAGGTTCTCGAACCCTGCCGTCCGCGGCCCCGGGTCAACCCGCCTCGGACGAAAATCCAGCACATATGTCACGACGCTGTCATCCGCCCGGGACGCCGCGCGACTAGGAACGGGCGATGCGTCCTGCTCGAATGCCGTCTGTCCTGAAGGAGGCCGAATTGCCCACCCGTCCCGCCGCAGCGGCCCTGACCGCCCTCGCCCTGCTGGCCCTGCCCGGCGCCGCACACGCTCATCCGGGTCACCCGGACGCCGCTCTGCGCATCGAGGCCGTCGAACCCGCCCGGGTCGCGAAGGGCGATTCCGCCCGGCGGAAGTGGCTGGCCGGCGATCACCATGTCCACAGCCAGTTCAGCGTAACCTTCAAGTCGGCCGCCGACGGCGTCTCCCCGCCTTCCCCGATCATCGGTGGAGACGCGATCCATCCGATCCCCACCAACGCGGCCATGGGTGCGAAGTTCGGCCTGTCGTGGATGGTCGCCACCGACCATGGCGGCCCGCTCCACTCAAAGGTGAACCGCGACCTGGCCTATCCCGAGCTCCTGAAGGCGCGCCGGCAGACGCCCGGCGTCATCCAGTTCTACGGCATGGAGCTGGACACACCGGGGGCCGAGCATTCCAGCGTCATCGTTCCCAACAACGGCTCCGAGCGCGAGGTGCTGTTCGGCATCGAAAGCCAGTACAACCGCCGCGAACCCTGGCCGTCCAATGACGCCTGGAACACCGAGGCGCGGATGGTCGATGCGCTGAAGTACATGTCGAAGATTCCGGCGCCGCCCGTGGTCATCGCCAACCACCCGTCCCGTACGGCGACCGCCTATGGCGCCTACGGTCTTGTCGCGCCTGGCGAGTTGCGGAACTGGAACGACGCGGCGCCCCAGGTGGCCATCGGCATGGAAGGCGCGCCCGGTCACCAGGCGGCGTCCCTCAGCAGCGTGGCCTCCCCCTTTCCCGACGACGCCTTCCGGGGCGCCTATCGTCGCGCCCCCACCATGGGCGGCTATGACCAGATGACCGCCCGCCTGGGCGGCTTCTGGGACTCCATGCTGGGCGAGGGCCGCCGCTGGTGGGTGACCTCGACGTCCGACTCCCATCGTCACTACAGCGAGGGCGGCAAGGACTTCTGGCCCGGCGAATATTCCAAGACCTATGTGAAGGCGGTCAGACAGCCGGGCGACATCCTGGACGGCCTGCGCAACGGCCGGGTGTTCACCACCCTGGGCGACCTGGTGTCCGAGCTGGACGTGACGGCGTCCAGCGCCGACGGCAGCCGGAAGGCCGAGATCGGCGGGACCCTGAAGGTTCCCCGCGGTTCGGATGTCACCATCGTGATCCGCGTCCGTGACCCCGCCGGCGCGAACTTCGGCGGCCGCAGCGTCGATGTAGCCCGGGTCGACCTGATCGAAGGCGCGGTGACCGGCCCCGCGGCCGACAGGGCCACGGACAAGAACCCGACAACCCGGGTCGCGCGCCGCTTCAGCGCGAAGGACTGGGTCCGGGACGGCGAACGCCTGTCGATGGTCCATACGATCCGAGACGTGAAAGGTCCGATCTACATCCGCGTGCGCGGCACGAACGGCGCGGAGCTGGAGCCCGCGGCCGACACGGCCGGGGAAGATCCCTGGAGCGACCTCTGGTTCTACGCCAACCCGGTGTTCATCGAGGTGAAGTGAGGGCGGCGGACGGCCGCGATACGTCTCGCCGAACGCCGGAAAGCCTGGCTATAGCTTCCTCAAGCAGGCCCCGGGGGGAAACCCGGGGCGACATGGGAGGGGAAGATCGATCATGCGTGGCAGGCTCTTGGGAGGAATCCTGGCTCTCGCCGCCGTGTCCTTGCTGGCCGGAAGCGGAAACGCTGCTACCCGGCCGGCCGACGTCGTCTACCTGCATGGAAACATCCTGACGGTCGATGAGGTGCAGCCGAGGGCGGAGGCCGTGGCCGTCCGCGATGGGCGGATCATCGCCGTCGGCCGCGACCGCGACGTTGCAAGGCTTCGCGGCCCGCGCACCCTGACCGTTGACCTTCGCGGCAAGACCATGACGCCGGGCTTCGTCGACGGGCACAGCCATATCGGCAATCTGGTTGAAATCTGGGATCTGGCAGATCTTGCCCCGGCGCCGGTCGGAACCACCCGTTCGATCCGGGACCTTCAGTCCGTCATGCGCGCCTACCTGGCCGCGAACCCCGGGCCTGACGACCGCATGGTGATCGGCCGTGGCTATGACGATTCCCTGATGGCGGAGCACCGTCACCCCGGCCTCGCGGACCTGGACGCCATATCCACAACGCGGCCGCTGTGCGTGGTTCACGTCTCCGGGCATCTGGCCCGCTGCAACAGTGCGGCCCTGCGAAGGATGGGTCTTGATGCTTCGACGCCGGATCCGAAAGGCGGGCGGCTGGGCCGGACATCGGACGGACAGCTGAACGGCGCCCTTGATGAACAGGCCGTGGGCCTGGCCCTGCGTCTAGCGCCCCCTCAGGACAAGGAAAGGGCGCTCCAGGCCCTGGACGAGATCCAGACCTACTATGCGAGTCAGGGCTTCACGACAGCGCAGGATGGCCTCACCTCAAGTCCGGCCGCGGCTGCGTTTCTGGCACGCGCCAGCCAGGCCGGCCGGCTTCGGATCGACGTGGCGTCCTATCTTCGCTGGAGCGTTGCAGACGCGATCATCGCGGAGAACAGCCTGAAGGTTGGCGGCCCCTATGTCGGCCACCTGAAGTTCGCCGGCGTGAAGATCACCGCGGACGGCTCGCCGCAGGGCAAGACCGCCTACCTGAGCCAGCCCTATCTGCATCCGCCCCACGATGCGCCGTCGGACTATCGGGGCTACCCGACCGTTCCGGAAGATGAACTGGTTGGCTGGTACGACAGGTTCATGGGCCGGGGATGGCAGGTACAGACCCACTGCAATGGCGACGCCTGCATCGACATGGTCCTGGCGGCGGTCTCGAAGGCCTATGAGATCCATTCCGAGGCGCGCCGGACCCGGCCGGTGGTCATCCACTCCCAGGTCACGCGGCGCGACCAGCTGGAGGCCTATCAAAGACTGGGGATCTTCCCGTCGTTCTTCGCCGAGCACACCTTCTACTGGGGCGACTGGCATCGTGACGAAACCCTTGGTCCCGACCGCGGCGCCTTCATCAGCCCGACGGCTGCGGCCGAGCACCTGAAGATCCGGTTCAGCCTGCACACCGATGCGCCTGTCGTGCCGCCCTCGGCGATGCATGCGTGGTGGAGCGCGGTCAACCGGACGACCCGCAGCGGCAAGGTTCTGGGTCCCGACCAGCGGATCTCACCCGAAACGGCGCTGAAGGCCCTGACGATCTGGCCCGCCTGGCAGCACTTCGACGAGGCCATCAAGGGCTCGATCACGCCGGGCAAGTACGCGGATTTCGTGGTGCTTGACGCTGACCCGACCCGGATCGACCCGGCGCGGATCAAGGACGTGAAGGTCCTGATGACCATCAAGGAGGGTCAGGTCATCTATGATCGGGGCCGCACGAAGAATGTGCGGGCGCCGTTCCTGGGCGGGGACAACCAGCCCTAGAGGTTGTCCCGAAGCCAGGCGGCGGCCTTGGCGACCGGGTTGGCGCGGGGGTCCAGCGGTTCGCGGCGCAGCTTCGAGGACGAGAGCTGCTTGGTCGAAACCGCCTCGCGGGGGCCGAAGGCCGAGCGGTGCAGGATACCCGCCGCCGCCGTGAAGGCCGGACCCGAGGCGGCGTCGGCCAGATGCGGCACGCGGCGCGGACGGCCCAGGCGCACCGGGCGGTCGAACACCCGCACGGCCACTTCGCGGACACCGGCAAGCTGGCTCGCGCCGCCGGTCAGGACCAGGCCCGCGCCGGGCTCGATGGGCGCGCCCGCCGACTTCAGCCGGTCGCGCAGCAGTTCCAGAGTTTCCTCCACGCGGGGCGCGATGATGCCCTTCAGCAGCGAGCGGGGCGCCACGACGGGGCCGGCGCCGGGGTCGTCGCCGCGCGGCGGGGCCTCGATCATTTCACGGTCCTCGTTGGCCGAGGCGATGGCCGAGCCGTGCAGGGTCTTGATGCGCTCGGCGCCGACGATCGAGGTCGACAGGCCGCGGGCGATGTCCTGGGTCACATGCTGTCCGCCGACCGGCACGGTCTCGACGTGAACGAGGCTCCCGCCCCGGAACACCGAGGCCGAGGTCGACCCGCCGCCCATGTCGATGCAGACCGAGCCCAGGTCCATCTCGTCTTCTTCCAGCGCGGCGAGCGCGGAGACAAAGGGGGCGGCGACCACGCCGTCCAGCTGCAGATGGGCCCGCTCGACGCAGGCGCCCAGGGTATTGAACACGGTCTCGGCAACCGAGACGACCAGCAGTTCGACGCCAAGCGTCTTGCCGAACATGGCGCGCGGATCGCGCACCCCGCCCTGCCCGTCCACGGCCCAGGCCATGGGCAGGATGTGGATGGCGCGGCGGCCCGGCAGCTTGATCTGGGCCAGCGCATTGCTGATCGCCCGGACCAGGTCGTTGTCGGCGATGGGCCGGGCGCCGATGGAGACGCGACCGGTGACGCGGGTGGAGGTCAGCGCTCCGCCGGCGGTGGCGATGGTCACGCCCTGGACGTTCACGCCGGCGACATTCTCGGCCCGCTCGACGGCCTGGGCGATGGCGGCCGAGGCCTCATCGAGGTTGACGATCGAGCCGCCGCGAATGCCGCGCGACTGGACGTAGCCGACGCCGCAGGTGGTGAGCGTGCGGTCGCCGCGATGCACGCCCTCGGGCTTCATGATGAAGCAGGTGACCTTCGAGGCGCCGAGGTCCACGGCGGCGGTCACTTTCGGCGGCGCCAGCGCGGCCTTCAGCCCGTCCCGACTGTCCCGGCGCGGATCCTTGCGGACGGCGGACTTGTCGACTTCGGTCGGGCGCGGCGCGGTCTTCAGCATGGGGCGGTCACTTGATCCTTACACGCCGTCGACGGGCGGCGTGGGGGGCGCGAGGGGGTTGGCGGCGCGTGGCCGGACGGCCACGGTGTCTGGGTTGCGCAGGTCGATGCGCTCGAAACCGAGTTCGATCAGGTGGGTGCGCTTTTCCAGCTGCTCCAGCCGGATCAGCGCCTGCTCCTCGTCAACGGCGGGCAGCTGGATCAGGGCACCGTCCTTCAGGCGCAGGTCCCAGCGGCGGTCGTCGACCCGGACCAGGGCTTCCAGATGCTCCATCAGCCGTGGGCGCTGGGCGAGCAGCGGCAGGATCTCTCCCGCATGCTGCGCCCCGCCCATGCCCACCACCAGCGGCAGGCGGGTGAAGCGGGCCGGATCAGCTTCGGGGATCACCTGCCCATGGTCGTCGATGACCTGGCTGCGGCCGTCGTGCTGCCACACGGCGAGCTGGCGACGTTCCTCGACCGAGATCATCAGGGTGTCGGGCAGCATGCGCGAGACCCGCGCCTCGCGGACCCAGCCGACCTTCTCCACCCGGCCCTTGAGCGCGGCCAGGTCGAGGCCCATCAGCGGCTGGTCCTTGTAGAGGCCGGCGGCGGCGAGGATGTCCGGCGTCGCCATGCGCGACGCACCCTTCACCTGGACGGTGTTCAGCCGGAAGCCCGCGGCGGCGAACCGTTGGTCGACGCCCATGCCGACCGCGTCGGCGATGTGCTGAGCGCGGCCGCCGGTGGCCAGCGTCACCGCCAGGGCCAGGGTCAGCACCCCGCCGGCGATCATCAGCACATGTTTGGGGGACAGGTGTCTGCGTCCCCCCTCCGCCTTCGCCGGTTGGCGTCTGGCCGGACTAGCGGGCGTCTTCGCCCGAGGTTTCGCCGTCACTCGCGATCCCCCCCGCACCGCCGCGGGCATAAGCGTCCTCCGTGATCCAAAGCACCAGTCGGTCGAAATCCACCCCGCCCGCCGCCGCCTGCTCGGGGACGAGCGAGGTGGGTGTCATGCCCGGCTGGGTGTTGACCTCCAGTAGGACCAAAACGTCGTTAATATCGTCATAACGGAGGTCCGAACGGGTAACTCCCCGGCAACCCAGGGCGGCGTGTGCCATCTCCGAGAGTTTCTTTGCTTTCTCAATGGCATGTGCCGGAATTCTCGCCGGAACAATGTGCTCCGAGCCTCCTTCCCCGTACTTGGCCTCGTAGTCATAGAATGCGGTTTTCGAAACTATTTCGGTAACCGTCATCGCCTTGCCGTCCATAACCCCCACGGCGAGCTCAAGTCCGCGGATGTAGGGCTCGACCATGACCTCCTCGCCATAGGTCCAGGACGGGGCCACGACCTCCTGCGGCGGGGCGTTGGCGCCCTCGAAAACCAGGAATACACCGACCGAGGAACCCTCGGCATTCGGCTTCACCACATAGGGTGGCGGCAGCACGTGGCGGGCGGCCACGTCGAAGCGGCTGTAGAGTCCGCCGCCGGGCACCTCGACCCCCGCCGCCGCCAGCACCGCCTTCGACTTGGCCTTGTCCATGGCCAGGGCCGAGGCGAGCACGCCGCAGTGGGTGTAGGGCAGGCCCAGGGTCTCCAGCACGCCCTGGACGCAGCCGTCCTCGCCCCAGGCGCCATGCAGCGCGTTGAAGCAGACGTCGGGCTTCAGCGTCGTCAGCACCTGGGCCAGGTCGCGGCCGGCGTCGACGCGGGACACCCGGGCGCCCAGTCGTTCCAGCGCGTCGGCGCACTCACGGCCCGAGACCAGGCTCACCTCGCGCTCGGAGGAGAGCCCGCCCAGCAGAACGGCGACGTGGTGTCCGGAAAGGGGAGCGGTCATGGGCGACTCGTATGGCGAACGGACGTGAAGCCCGCGGTGGCGGACCACGCAGGCCGGGTCAAGAGCGCGCGGAGTCTCGGTGCAGGCCTCAGGGCCGCCCGATCCGCCGGATCTCCCAGTGCAGATCGATCCCCGTCTTCGCCTTCACGTCGGCGCGGACGGCGTCGCCCAGGTTCTCGAGGTCCGCGGCCGTCGCGGTTCCGGTGTTGATCATGAAGTTGGAATGCAGGTCTGAGAACATCGCCCCGCCGAACGGCTTCCCGCGCCAGCCGGCCTCATCGACCAGCTTCCAGGACGAGTGACCGGGCGGGTTCTTGAAGGTCGAGCCGCCGGTCTTCTCGCGGATCGGCTGGGTGGTCTCGCGCCGGGCGGTGATCTCGTCGATCCGGGCCTGCACCGCCGCCGGGTCATCGGGCCGGCCCTGATAGGTGGCCTGCACCCAGATGATGTCGGCCGGCGCCTCCGAATGCCGATAGGTATAGCCGAAGTCGTCCAGCGTCAGCTCGCGCCGCGCGCCCGTGCGGTCGTAGCCCCACGCCGAGATCAGGATGTCCTTCGTCTCCGCGCCATAGCAGCCGGCGTTCATGGTCAGGGCGCCGCCGATGGTGCCGGGGATGCCCGCGTAGAATTCCAGCCCGGCCAGCCCGGCCTTCGCCGCCGCCCGCGCCACGGCCGCGTCCAGCGCCGCCGAGCCGGCGACGATCCGGTCGCCCACGATCTCCACGCCCGCAAAGGCGCGGCCCGCGAGCCGGATGACCGCCCCCCGCACGCCGCCGTCGCGGATGATGACGTTCGAACCGACGCCCAGCACGGTGACCGGCGTGTCCGCCGGAAGCGCCTTGAGAAACGCCGCCAGGTCCTCGTGATCCGCCGGCAGGAACAGCAGCTCCGCCGGCCCGCCGACCCGGAACCAGGTGAAGGGGCCGAGCGGCTCATCCCGCAGCAGCTTGCCGCGCACCGTCGGAACTGAGTCCCGCCAGTCGCTCACGCCGACAGCGCTTCCAGTTCGCCCGGCAGGGCGTAGGCCCAGCTGGTGATGTCGCCGGCGCCCAGCAGGACCACCAGGTCGCCCGACGCGGCCTCGTCGCGGACCAACGCCGCCAGCTCGGACGGATTGGGCAGCGGCAGCACCCGGCGGTGACCGTAGCGGCGCAGGCCCTCCACCAGGCTGTCGCGGTGGATACCCTCCAGAGGCGCCTCTCCCGCGGCGTACACGTCCGCCACGATCACCGTGTCGGCGTCGGCGAAGCAGGCGCAGAACTCGTCGAACAGGTCCTTCAGGCGCGAATAGCGGTGCGGCTGGACCACGGCGATCACCCTGCCGCCGGTCACCGCGCGCGCGGCCTTCAGCACCGAGGCGATCTCCACCGGGTGGTGGCCATAGTCATCGACCACGCGCACGCCGTTGGCGACGCCGGTGGTGGTGAACCGCCGCTTCACGCCGCCGAAGCTCGCCAGACCCTTGCGGATCGCGGCCTCGTCCAGCCCCAGTTCGCGTGCGACCGCGACGGCGGCCAGCGAGTTCAGCACGTTGTGGTGGCCGGCCATCGGCAGATGCAGGCCTTCGAAGCGCAGCGCGCCGCCCTCCCGCGGACGGATCGCCACGTCGAACCGGGCGCCGTCCGGCCCCATGGTGATGTTCTCGGCGCGAACCTCGGCCTGCGGATTGACGCCATAGGTGACCAGCCGGCGGTTCTCCACCCGCGCGGCCATGGCCAGCACCTCGGGATGGTCCGTGCAGATCGCCGCGAAGCCGTAGAACGGGATGTTCTCCACGAAGTCGCGGAACGCCTTCTTCACCGCGTCGAAGTCGCCGTAGTGGTCGAGGTGCTCCGGATCGATGTTGGTGACGACCGCGCAGGTGGATTTCAGCTTCAGGAACGTCCCGTCGCTCTCGTCGGCCTCGACCACGATCCAGTCGCCCGCGCCGACCTTGGCGTTGGTGCCGTAGGCGTTGATGATTCCGCCGTTGACCACGGTCGGATCCAGACCGCCGGCGTCCAGCAGGCTGGCGATGATCGAGGTGGTGGTGGTCTTGCCGTGCGTGCCGCCCACCGCCACCGAGAACTGCAACCGCATCAGCTCGGCCAGCATTTCGGCCCGGCGCACCAGCGGCAGCCGCCGGTCGCGGGCGGCGACCATCTCCGGATTGTCCGACTTCACCGCCGTCGAATAGACGACCGCGTAGGCGCCTTCGACGTTGGCCGGGTCCTGGCCGATGAAGATCTTCGCGCCCAGCTTCTCCAGCCGCTCGGTGTTGGCGCTGGCCTTCGCGTCCGAGCCCTGCACCGTATAGCCGGTGCGCATCATGATCTCGGCGATGCCGCTCATGCCGATCCCCCCGATGCCGATGAAATGCACAGGGCCGATGTCGAAGGGGACGGGGCGACGGTTCATGTGTCCGTGGGTAGCGCAACGCCGCGGCCGGGGAAATATCCCCGTCGCAGGAGACTAGGGCCGGGCAGTCCGCTCGACCACGTCGGCGAGGCGTTCGGCGGCGTCGGGGATGGCGACCGACCGGGCGGCGGCGGCCATGCGGGCCAGTCGCGCCGGGTTCCCCAGCAGCGCCGCCAGCGCCTTGGCCAGCGAATCGACGGTGAGCTGACTCTCCCGGGCGATCTCGGCGCCGCCGGCGTCGGCCAGCAGTTTCGCGTTCTGGCCCTGGTCGTCGTCCAGGGCAATGGCGAGTGGCACCAGGATCGATGGCTTCCCGGCCACCGCGAACTCGCAAACCGTACCCGCCCCGGCCCGGCCGATCACCAGGTGGGCGTCGCGCAGACGGCCGGCCATGTCGCGGAAGAATGGGGCGATCTCGGCGTCCACCAGGGCGTCGCGATAGATCCGCCGCGCGGTGTTCATGGATTCCGCTCGGGTCTGCTGCTGGACGGTGAGCCGCGTACGGATCTCGTCGGGCAGCGCCTTCACCGCCTCGGGCACCAGTTCGGACAACAGGCGCGCACCCTGGCTGCCGCCGGTGACCAGGAGCCTGAGCGGGCCGCCCGGCTCCGGAGGCGCATAGGCCAGTTCGGCCAGGGCGCGGATTGGCGGGCGCACCGGATTGCCGACCACCTGGGCCCGGGCGGCCACCTTTTCCGGCGCCTTCTTCAGGGTCGGGAATGCGCAGGCGACGGTCTTCACATGGGGCGCAAGCATCCGGTTGGCCCGGCCCATCACCGCGTTCTGCTCGTGGATCACGGTGGGGCGACCGTCCAGCACGGCGGCCACCAGCGCAGGCGCCGACGGATAGCCACCGAAGCCCACCACCACATTCGGGTTGATCTCGTGAAACAGCGCCCGGGCCTGAAGCGCCCCGCGCATGACGGCGAAGCCCGCCCGCACCATGCCGATGGGGTCGCCGGACCTGAACGTCGCCGCCGACAGGCCGATCCGCCGCTCGGCCGGGAAATCCTGGGCGAGGCCCGCGACCCGCTCGTCCGAGGCCAGCACGATGCCCCAGCCGCGCGCGATCAGCGCCTCGGCCAGCGCCTGGGCGGGGAACAGGTGGCCCCCGGTTCCCCCGGCGGCGACAACGGCGATCCTGCGCATGGCCGCGGTCTCCTAGGTGTAGGCGCCGGCCTGGGAGAGGCCTTCGGTGTGGGCGTAGGCGCCCGGGCGGCGACGAGTCAGCGCCAGCGCCAGACCCAGCGTCAGCCCCATCGCCAGCATCGACGAGCCGCCATAGGAGATGAATGGCAGGGTCATGCCCTTGGTCGGGATCAGGTTGAGGTTCACCGCCACGTTGATGATCGTCTGCTGGCCGACCAGCACGAACAGCGCCGAGGCCGCCACCTGCTCGAACGGGTCCGACAGCTTCATCGAGCGGTAGAGACCCCGGATCACCACGAAGGCGAACAGCGAGATCAGCAGCAGGCTGAAGATCAGGCCGTATTCCTCGGCGCCGACCGAATAGATGAAGTCGGTGTGCAGGTCGGGCACGTGGCGCTTCATCACGCCCTCGCCAGGGCCGCGTCCGAACAGGCCGCCGGCCGCCTGGGCCACCGCCGCGGCGTCCACCTGATGGGTGTCCGCCTTGTCCGGCGAAAGGAACCGGTCGACCCGGCTGGCCACGTGCGGGAACAGGAAATAGGTCGATGACAGGCCGGCGGCCGCCGCGGCGCCCAGCAGCATCACCCACGACATCGGCACCCCGGCCATCCAGAAGGCGGCGCCGAAGGCCACGGTGATCAGCACCGTCTGGCCCACGTCCGGCTGGATCAGCAGCAGGCCCACCGAGACGGCGTAGAGGCCGAAGGCGATGGAGACACCGGGCACCCCCTGCCCCTTCTGACCCTCGGAGAACATCCAGGCCACCAGGATGACCAGCGCCGGCTTCATGTATTCCGACGGCTGGAAGGTGAAGCCGCCGAACTCCAGCCAGCGGGTGGCGCCCTTGGCGTTGTGACCGATGAACGGCAGGGCGATCATCACCGCGATGGCGGCCAGCCAGATGAAGAACGCCGCGCGCCGGGTGCCCCTCACGTCGAGCATCGAGGTGGCGATCAGGATCACCGCCGCGCCGCCGGCGAACACGCACTGGCGCACCGCGAAGTGGAACGGGTCGCCGATGTTCATCCGGGCCGCCGCCGCCGGGCTGGCGGCGAAGGACATGACCACACCGATGGCGATCAGAACCGCCACCACGCCCAGCATCCAGCGGTCCACGGTCCACCACCAGACGCCAAGCGGAGAGCGGTCGGACCTCGGGAAGGCGTGAGCGTTGCTGGCGGTCGTCATGCGGCCCCCCTGGCTGAGCGCCCGGCCGCGAGGGCCTGGACAGCGGATCGGAACGCGTCGCCGCGCGCCTCGAAGTCGGCGAACTGGTCGAAGGACGCGCAGGCCGGCGACAGCAGGACGATGGCGTCCCTGCCTGTGGCGGCGGCGTCCTTGAAAGCGGCCTCGGCGGCGGCGGCGATCGTGCCGCTCTGCACCGTGTCGGCCTTGCCGGCCAGGGCGCCGGCGAAGGCGGGCGCAGCCTCGCCTACGAGGTAGGCCCGGATCACCCGGGGGAACAGGTCGGCCAGGTCGTCGATCCCGCCGGTCTTCGGCTGCCCACCGGCGATCCAGTAGACCTTCGGATAGCTCGACAGCGCCTGGCGGGCGGCGTCGGCGTTGGTGGCCTTGCTGTCGTTGACGAAGCGGACCTTGCCGATGGTCCCGACCGTTTCCATCCGATGGGCGAGGCCCGGGAAGGTCATCAGCGCGCGGCCGGCCTGGCCGGCGTCGATGCCGATGCCGCGCGCGGCGGCATAGGCCGCGGCCGCGTTCTGCCAGTTGTGGCGGCCCGGCAGCGAGCGGGCCCGCTTGAGGTCGCCCACTTCGACCGTGCGCTCGGTCGTGGCGTCATAGAGCAGGCCGTCAAGGGCATAGACGCCCCGCCCGATCGCCTTGTGCGCCGAGATCGGCACGATGGTCCGGCGGTTGGCGGCGGTGATCTCTGTGCAGATGCGCGCGCCCCAGGCGTCGTCGATGCCGATCACTGCGGTGTCGCCCTTGACCTGGTTGGCCAGGATCCGCCGTTTGGCGGCCACATAGCCCTCCATGTCGCCGTGCCGCTCCAGATGATCCGGCGAGACGTTGAGGATCACGGCCACGTCGGGCTTCAGGCTGGAGGTCAGGTCCAGCTGGTAGGACGAAAGCTCCAGCACATAGACAGCACCCCCGTGCATGTCGTCGAGGCTGAGCACCCCGGTGCCGATGTTGCCGCCGACGCGCACGTCGCGGCCCGCCTCGGCGCAGATGTGGCCGATCAGGGCGGTCGTGGTCGACTTGCCGTTGGTGCCGGTGATGGCGACGATCTTCGGCCGCTTGTGCTCGGGCGCGGCGTTCACGGTGCGGGCGAACAGCTCGATGTCGCCGAGGATCTCGACGCCCTCTGACCGCGCCTTGTCGACCGTCCAGTGCGGTTTCGGGTGCGTCAGGGGCACGCCGGGCGACAGCATCAGGGCGGCGAAATCGGCCCAGTCGGCTTGGGTCAGGTCGGTGAGCTCGAATCCCTCCGCGACCGCCGCGTCCCGTCCGGCGGGCCGGTCATCCCAGAGCGCCACCTTGGCGCCGCCGGCCATCAGGGCGCGCGCCGCGGCAAGGCCCGTTCGGGCCAGGCCGAAGACGGCGACCGTCTTTCCTGCGAAGCCTCGGACCGGGATCATGGCGCTGCCGCTGGCCCTCTTACCGAAGTTTCAGGGTGGCGAGGCCGACCAGGGCCAGCATGATCGAGACGATCCAGAACCGGATCACCACGGTGGATTCCGACCAGCCCAGCTTCTCGAAGTGGTGGTGGATCGGCGCCATCAGGAAGATCCGCCGACCGGTGCGCTTGAACCAGGCGACCTGGATGACGACCGACAGCAGTTCGGCAACGAACAGGCCGCCGATGATGCTCAGCACGATCTCATGGCGGGTGGCCACCGCGATGGTCCCCACGGCGCCGCCCAGGGCGAGGGAGCCGGTGTCGCCCATGAAGATCTTGGCCGGCGGGGCGTTGTACCAGAGGAAGCCCAGCCCCGAGCCGATCAGCGCTCCGCAGAACACCGCCAGTTCGCCCACGCCGGGCACGAAGTGAAGCTGCAGGTAGTTGGCGAACACGTAGTTGCCGACCAGATAGGCGATCAGGCCATAGGCCGCCGCCGCGATCATCACCGGCACGGTCGCCAGTCCATCCAGGCCGTCGGTGAAGTTCACCGCGTTGGCCGCGCCGACGATGACGAAGGCTCCGAACAGCAGATAGAACCAGTGCAGGTCCAGGAACAGCTGCTTGAAGATCGGGAACGTCACCGCGGTCAGCAGTTCCGGGCTTTCGGGCGGCTTGGCGGCGAAGATGATGATCAGGGCCACCGCCGCCATGGCGATCGCCGCCTCGAGGATCAGGCGCACCCGGCCGGAAATGCCCGCCGTGGTCTGCTTGGTCACCTTGGAATAGTCGTCGAGAAAGCCCAGCAGGCCATAGCCGGCGGTCACCAGCAGCACGGCCCAGACGTAGACGTTGCTCAGGTCGGCCCACAGCAGCGTGCCCGAGAACAGGCCGGCGAGGATCATCACCCCGCCCATGGTGGGCGTACCCGACTTCTCCAGCACGTGGCGCTCGATGCCCTCGGCGCGGATCGGCTGGCCCTTGCCCTGGCGGGCCTTCATCCAGCGGATGAACCGCGAGCCCAGCGCCACCACCACCAGCTGGGCGGTCAGAATCGCCAGACCTGTCCGGAAGGTCTGATACTTCAGCAGGTTGAGGATCGGGACATAGCCGGCCGAGGCAAACTGGACGTAGAGCCAATAGAACATCAGCGGGCCTCCCCAGAAGCGTCTTGGGCGGCGCCGTGCGCGATCAGGGCCTGGGCGACAAGCCCGGCCTTCGATCCGTTCGACCCCTTCACCATCACCAGGTCGCCGGCCTTGACGACCTCTGCGAGCCGCGGCGCGAGGTCCGCGGCGGTCTCGGCGTAGCCGCCCCGCCGAGTCGGCGGAAGTGCGTCCCAGAGCGATTTCATCAGAGGTCCGGCGCAGAACACGAGGTCAATCGACGCAGCCTCCAGCGACGCCGCGAGTCCGGCATGAAACGCCTGGGCCTCGGGCCCCAGTTCCAGCATGTCGGTCAGCGCGACGATCCGCCGCCCCGCGCCCCTGCGGGCGCCCAGGGTAGCGATCGCCGAGGCCATGGAGATCGGATTGGCGTTGTAGCTCTCGTCGATCAGGGTGACGTCGCCGCCGGCAACCCGCACGCGCGTCTCCGCGCCACGCCCGGCCAGCGGCTCGAAGGCCCCCAGGGCCGCCAGGCCGTCGTCGAGGCTCACGTCCAGCGCTTCCAGCATCAGCAGGACGGCCATGCTGTTCAGGCCCCAGTGGCCGCCGGTCTGCAGGATCGGAAACTCCAGCGTCCGGCCATGCAGTCGCGCCCCGACCACCGCGTGCGGACCGGGAACCTGGAAGCCGGTCAGCCGCGCGTCGCAATCCTCACCGGTCCCGAACGTCCGCACCGTCGCGCCCACCGACCGGGCGGCGTCCTTCAGCAGTCCGAACCACTGGTTGTCGGCGTTGAGGATCGCCACCCCGCCCGGCTCGAGCCCTTCGAAGATCTCGGCCTTGGCCCGCGCCACGCCGGCTTCGCCATCCGGGAAATTCTCGGTGTGAACCGGGCCAACCGTGGTGACGACCACCGCATGCGGCCGAACCATGCGGGCCAGCGGCCGGATCTCGTCGGCGTGGTTCATGCCGATCTCGAACACCGCGCGCTCGGTGTCGCGCGCCATGCGCGCCAGTGTCAGCGGTACGCCGATGTGATTGTTGTAGGACTTCACCGACGAATGCGCCCGGCCGGCGCGGGACAGCCCCGCCATCACCGCCTGGGTGACGCTGGTTTTGCCGACCGAACCGGTCACCGCGCCCCGGCGGACCTGCGGCGCCCGCTCGCGCGCGGCGACGCCCAGCTGCTCCAGTCCCACCAGCGTGTCGGACACCTTCACGAACGGCGCAGCGACGTCGCGGCTGACCAGGGCGCCCGAGGCCCCCAGCTGCATCGCGCCCGCCACGAACTCATGGCCGTCGCGCACGCCCGCCAGCGCCACGAAGAGGTCGCCGGGTTCGATCGCACGGCTGTCGATGGAGACTCCGGTGGCGGAGAACCCTCCGCCGCCAGACCCGCCCGTCGCCCTCGCGATCTCCTCGGAGGTCCACAGCGGATCAGCCATGCACAAGCTCCAGGGCCTGGGCCGTCTCCGCCACGTCGTCGAA
>CAUJHW010000093.1 GCA_963205005.1 Pseudomonadota bacterium | reverse complement strand
CTCGCGCCACTGGTGGCGGCGCGGCCCGGCCTGCGCGCGCCGGGCGCCTGGGACGGGTTCGAACTGGCGGTCCGGGCGATCCTCGGCCAACAGATCACGGTGACCGCCGCGCGCAATCTCGCGGCGAAGCTGGTCGATCGCTATGGCGCGCGGATCGACAATCCCGCCGCCGCCCGGCTGGGGCTGACGCGGGTGTTCCCGACGCCGGACCGGCTTGTCGGCGAGGATATCGCGGCCCTTGGCATGCCCCGGTCGCGCGGTGCGGCGCTGGAGGGCCTGGCCCGCACGGTGGCCGGCGACCCGACGATCTTCACGCCGCGCGGCGACCTGCCCAGCGCCATCGCCGCGCTCAAGGCGCTGCCGGGCGTCGGCGAGTGGACCGCCCAATACATCGCGCTGCGCGAGATGCGCGAGCCCGACGCCTTCCCGCAGGCCGACATCGGGCTGATGCGGGCGATGGTCGACGAGGCGGGGGTCCGCCCCACCGCCGACCAGCTGTTCGCCCGCAGCCAGGCCTGGAGCCCGTGGCGCGCCTACGCCGCCCAGCACCTGTGGGCCGCAGATCCCGGCTTCGCCAAGGCCAATCCGGCAACGCCCGCCCCCGCCAAGAGGACCAAGACCGATGACCGCCGCGCCGCCTGAGACCCTGACGCTGGATCGTCTCGCCACGCCCATCGGGACCGCCCTGGTGGTCACGGACGAGGCCGGAACCCTGCGGGCCTTCAACTGGACCGACTACGAGGACAGGATGCTGGCCTGGATCGGACGGCGCTACCGCGGCGTGCGCCTGACCGAGGGCCGCGGCCCGCGTCGCGCCGATTTCGACGCCTATTTCGCCGGCGAGACCGACGTCTTCACCAAGATGGCCTGGTACGGGGAGGGGACCGATTTCCAGCGATCGGTCTGGGCCGCGCTGTGCACGATCCCCGCCGGAGAGACCCTGAGCTACGCCGGCCTCGCCGCCCGCATCGGCCGTCCCACCGCCGTCCGCGCCGTTGGGCTGGCCAACGGCTCGAACCCTGTGGCCCTGGTCGTGCCCTGCCACAGGGTGATCGGCGCCGACGGCTCGCTCACCGGCTACGGCGGCGGCCTGCACCGCAAGCGCTGGCTGCTGGAGCACGAGGGGGCGGGGTTCAGGGAGAAGCAGGCGGCCTGAGGCCGCGGCCCGCGTCAGGGCGCTAGGGCCTGACCCGGCCCGGGTGAGCGTCGCATTCCGTCGATCTTTGGCCGAAAGTCCACGGTCCCTGTTTCCGCGCGCGCCCGGCGGGGGTAATCCTGACAGGCTGGCCGTCGGGGTCTGTCAGACCCGGCGCAGACGCGACCAAAGGGCTCGGCGATCGGTGCGCCGCAGAATGGATCGGGAGTTCATGACGTTTTCCAAGCGGCCGCGACCGATGAGCTTCGGGCGGCCCGACGAGGAAGCTCAGGAGGCCGGAGCGCCTTTCGAGGAAACGGGGCAGCCCGGTTCGCGGCGCCCGCATCCCGCGATCATCGGACATCGGCTCCCGGTCCATGAGGTCCAGTCGCAGGCGCTCAGCGCCGAAGGGGCGCACGACTTTGACGCCCACCGTCGGGCGTTCGAAGACGACGCCCCGTCCGGCTGGCCGATCTGGCTGGCGGGGGTCGCGATCGCACTGCTCTGGGCGCTTGGGCCGATCGCCTTTGCGGTGGGCTATCGCGGCGATGTCGTTCCCTTCCGCAGCGAGCCGTTCGCCCTGACCGTCTTCGCGCTGCTGTCCATCGGCCCGGCGGTGTTTGTTCTGGGCGCGGCCTACATGATCCGTCAGGGGCAGAAGCTGGCCTTCGAGACCCGGCGCGCCAAGGCGATGGCCGAAGACATGCTGCTGCCTGCGCTTGTGGCCGCGGCCGGCGCCGGCGACGTCGCGCAGTCGGTTCGCGACGAGATCTCCCGGGCCGGGCAGGCCGCCGAGGAAGCGCGCGAGACCCTGGTGGCGATGCGCGACGCCCTGGCCTTCGAGACCGACAAGCTCGCAGGGGCCACAGCCCAGTCGGTTCGAACGGCGCAGGAACTGGCCTCGACCCTTGGCCGCGAACGGGCGGAGATGGCCGGGCTGGCGCAGACCCTCGACACCCAGGCGACCCGAGTCACCGATGCGCTGGGTCAGCAGGCCCGGATGGTCACCGACGCCGTCGGCGTCGCGGAAGCCCAGGTGCGCGAGGCGGGCGTCACGTTGTCCGCAACCGCCGCCGACCTGTCCGCCGCGGCCAGCGAGGCCGGCGGCGCGGCCCGCGTCGCCGCCGAGGACCTCAGCCGCCATATCGTCCGACTGGAAGCCGCCGGCGCCGGCGTGGCCGAACAGGCGAAGGTCGTCGAGAGCGGTCTCAACGCGCAACGGACCGCTCTGGCGGCCCTGGGTCAGACGCTGAAGGCCGACCACGAATCACTCGGCGCCGACGCCGAAGCCTATGCGGAACGGCTGAACGCGATCATCGACCAGGCTAGGCTGGCCTCGGCCGAGATGGGCGCGCAGGCGGCTGGCGGCGGCGAGGTCCTGCATCAGCTGGTCGCCGAGGCGGCGGAACGCTTCCGCGACCTGGCCGAGACGGCCAAGGCGGAACGCGACGAGTTCGGCCAGTCGACCCTGCAGGCCCTGGAGGCGGTGTCGTCAGCGGCGACAGAGCAGCGCGCGGCGCTCGAGAC
>CAUJHW010000092.1 GCA_963205005.1 Pseudomonadota bacterium | reverse complement strand
GGGCATGACCTTCTCGATCATGCTGTGGATGCCGTCCTGGGGCGGGATGATCAACGGCCTGATGACGCTCTCGGGCGCCTGGGACAAGCTGCGCACCGACCCGGTGGTCCGGATGATGGTCGTCGCCATCGCCTTCTACGGTATGTCGACGTTCGAAGGTCCGCTTATGTCGATCCGCGAAGTCAACGCCCTCAGCCACTACACCGACTGGACCATTGGCCACGTGCACTCCGGCGCCCTGGGCTGGGTCGGCTTCATCAGCTTCGGCGCGATCTACTGCCTGGTGCCCTGGCTCTGGAAGAAGGAGCGCATGTTCTCCGACCGCCTGATCGAGTGGCACTTCTGGCTCGCGACCACCGGTATCCTTCTCTACATCGCCGCGATGTGGGTTTCCGGGATCATGGAAGGCCTGATGTGGCGCGAGTACACGCCGCAAGGCTACCTGGCCAACTCGTTCGTCGAGACGGTGGCCGCCAAGCACATCGAGAACATCATCCGCACGGTCGGGGGTCTCATGTACCTCTCTGGCGCGCTGATCATGTCCTACAACATGTGGCGAACGATCCGCATGCCGCGCGCCGCAAGCGCCCAGGCTGACGGAACGCCCGCGCCGCGCCTCATCCAAGCCGCAGTTTAAGGGCCCCGCACATGTGGAAAGGTCACGAGAAGTTCGAGCGGCATTCGCTCATCCTGGTGCTTGGCATCATCCTGATGGTCTCGGTCGGAGGCCTGGTCGAGATCAGCCCGCTCTTCTACCTGGAGAGCACGATCGAGAAGGTGGATGGGGTTCGCCCCTACACCCCGCTCGAGCAGGCCGGCCGGGACATCTATGTGCGGGAGGGGTGCTACCTCTGCCACTCGCAGATGATCCGTCCGCTGCGTGATGAGGTGGAACGCTACGGCCACTACAGCCTCGCCGCCGAGAGCATGTACGACCACCCGTTCCAGTGGGGCTCCAAGCGCACCGGTCCCGACCTTGCGCGGGTCGGCGGCAAGTACTCGGACAGCTGGCACCACGATCACCTGCGGGATCCCCGCTCGGTGGTGCCGGAATCCAACATGCCGCCCTTCAAGTTCCTGGCCGAAACCGACCTGGACTACCGGACGATCGAGGCGCGGCTGGCCACGCTCAAGCGCGTGGGTGTCCCCTACACCAAGGAGCAGATCGCCAACGCGGCCAAGGATCTGGAAACCCAGGTCGATCCCTTCGCCGGTGAGAAGTCGGGCCTGAAGAAGCGCTACGGCAAGGCCAATCAGCGCGACTTCGACGGCAATCCCGCCAAGATCTCGGAGCTCGACGCCCTGGTGGCCTACCTCCAGGTCCTCGGCACCATGGTCGATTTCCGCAGCTACAAGGCGGAAGATCCGGAGAACCTGCGATGAGCGACCTCAGCTACGAGGCGGTGGCGCGGTTCGCCCAGCAGGGTGGGACCCTCTACTTCGCCGCCATCTTTTTCGCCGGGCTGATCTACGCGCTCTGGCCGAGCCGCAAGGCCGCCTTCGACCGCATGGCCCAACTTCCGCTTGAAGACGACGAGATCGACAATGGCTGATCGGGAACGGGACGACCACTCCGGCGTCGAGACGACGGGCCACGAGTGGGACGGTATCAAGGAACTGGACAATCCGTTGCCCCGCTGGTGGCTGTGGGTGTTCTACGGCTGCATCGCGGTGGCCATCGGCTACTGGGTGATAATGCCCGCCTGGCCGGGGTTGACCGGCTACACCCGGGGAACGCTCGCCCAGTCGGACCGCAGCGACCTGACCAAGGAACTGACCGCGCTGCAGACGGTGCGGGGGGCCGGGGCCGTCAAGCTCAAGACGGCCAGCCTCGAGCAGATCGAGAAGGACCCTGATCTCCAGGCCTACGCCCTGCAGGTCGGCCAGTCGGTCTTCGGTGACAATTGCGCCACCTGCCACGGCGCCGGCGGCGCGGGCGGCAAGGGCTATCCCAACCTGCGCGACGATGTGTGGCTGTGGGGCGGTACGCTGACCGACATCCAGCATACACTGACGGTCGGCGTCCGCTCGGGCCACCCGGGCGCCCGTGGCGAGACCGTGATGCCGGCGTTCGGCCGCGACCAGCTGATCACCGCCGACCAGGTCGCCGACCTGACGGAGTATGTGGTCGCCCTGTCCCGCCGGAAGGCTGACCGCGCGGCCGTGGCCCGTGCGACCCAGACCTTCGCAGACCAGTGCTCGAGCTGCCACGGCCCCCTCGGGCTGGGCGACCGGGCCAAGGGCGCACCGAACCTTACGGACGCCGAGTGGCTCTTTGGCTCTGACCGCGAATCCATCCGCAGCCAGATCTGGAACGGCCGCAACGGCGTGATGCCCACCTGGGAAGCCCGCTTCTCGCCCGAGATCATCAAGGCGCTGGCCGTCTATGTGCACGTCAACTCGGGCGGCGAGGGCGCGCCGGCCGCCACAACGGCTCCGGCCCTGGCTCCGGCTCCGGCAGGCGCGGCCCCGGCCACGGCGCCTACACCTGAGAAAGTCGCCCAGCTCACGGCTCCGTCGAGGCCTGCGGGCCGATGACCGTCGTCATCGACAGGACCGCTGCGCCGCCACCGACCTCGGTGGCGGCGCGTGCGCGGGCCAAGGCCGCCCCCGGTGGCGGCCTCTACAAGCCGCGCACGCCGATTCACCCGAAGCTGGTCCATGGCCGGTGGCGGGCGCTGAAGTGGGTGCTGCTGATCGCAATGCTGGCGATATATTACATCACCCCCTGGATCCGCTGGGAGCGTCCTGGCGCGTTGCCGGATCAGGCGGTGCTGGTCGATTTCGCCGGGCGCCGGTTCTATTTCTTCTGGATCCAGCTCTGGCCGCAGGAGGTCTATTTCATCACCGGCCTGCTGGTGATCGGAGCCCTGTCACTGTTCCTGGTCACGGCCCTGTTCGGCCGGCTCTGGTGCGGCTACGCCTGCCCGCAGACGGTCTGGACCGACCTCTACATCCATGTGGAGCGCCTGTTCGAGGGCGACCGCAACGCACGCATGCGCCTGGACGCGGCGCCCTGGTCGTTCAACAAGCTCTGGCGCCGGACCGGCAAGCACCTGGTCTGGCTGGGCGTGGCCTTCGGGACTGGCGGCGCGTGGATCTTCTACTTCCATGACGCGCCCACGCTCCTGCCATCATTCTGGAATGGCACGGCGCCGTTCACGGCCTATTTCTTCTGCGTTCTCCTGACCGCGACCACTTATGTCTTCGCCGGCCACATGCGCGAACAGGTCTGCACCTACATGTGCCCCTGGCCTCGGATCCAGGGCGCGATGCTGGACGAGCATTCCCTTCAGGTGACCTATCTGTACGACCGCGGCGAACCGCGCGGGCCGCACAAGAAGGGCGCCGACTGGACCGGCCGCGGCGACTGCATCGACTGCAACCAGTGCGTGGTGGCCTGTCCGATGGGCATCGACATCCGCGACGGCGCGCAACTGGAGTGCATCAACTGCGGACTCTGCATCGACGCCTGCAACGAGATGATGCTCAAGATCGAGCGTCCGAAGGGCCTGATCTCCTACGATACCGATGCCGCGGTCGCCTCGCGCCAGTGCGGCAAGCCTGCGGTCTACAAACCCGTGCGGGCGCGGACGATCTACTACGTCGTCGCCCTGGCGGTGGTGTCGAGCCTGATGATCTGGGGTCTGTCGACGCGGCAGGTGCTGGATCTCCACGCTCTGCGCGACCGCAATCCCACCTTCGTGCGGCTGCACGACGGGGCGATCCGCAACAGCTACACCCTGAAGGTCGCCAACCGCAGTTTCGAGCCCATGCCGCTCGAGGTGAAGTTTGCCGGCATTCCTGGCGCCAAGGTCACCCATCCGGGCACGGACGCGGGCCAGGCTATGCGCATTGTCGTCCCGGCCAACGAAGTCCGGGCCGTTCGGGTCTTCGTCACGGCGCCGCCGGAAGCCCTGACCGCGACCAGCGTGCCGGCGACGTTCGAAGTCCGGTCGGGGACCACGGTGTCGCGGACCCGCACGGTCTTCCTGTCGCCTGAAAGGTCTCCGTCATGACGCCTGTTCCGATCCTTCCCAGGCCGGGGTTCCAGGTCCGTGGCTGGCATGTCGCCGCCGGCGTCTGCGCCTTCTTCGTGGTGGTGATCGCCGTGGACGCCAGCTTCGCGGTCATGGCCTATCGCACCCATCCGGGGCAGGTCTCGGTGACGCCGTACGAAGACGGGCTGCTCTACGACAAGCACATCACCCAGCAGCGCACCCAGGAGCGGCTCGGCTGGCGGGCCGCGGCCACGGCCGCGCCCGGGATGGTGACCCTCGAGTTCGCCGACCGGGAGGGCCGGCCGGTCCAGGGCCTGACGGTGACGGCGAAGCTGGAACGTCCGGCGACGGAGACGGGCCGGATCACGCCGAAGTTCCATGAAGCCGCGCCGGGCCGATACGAGGCGCCGGTGGGTTCGATCGAGGGCGCCTGGGATGTGAGCGCCGAGGCCCGCGATCGCTCGGGAGCGGTCTTCGCGGCCGAGCGGAGACTCACATGGCCCTGACCCACGCTGCCGCGGGCCCCGTCCCGGCGGACGCGGCGGGGCGCACCCATCTGGACTTCCTTGTGCCCGGCGCCCGCTGCGCCGGCTGCATGGGCAAGATCGAGCGCGAACTCCAGGCGCTCCCAGAGGTGGCCGGGGCCCGGCTGAACCTCACCAACCGCAAGCTCTCGGTGGACTTCCGCCGTCCCGGCGCGGACGCTGAACTGGTGGTTACGGCCCTGGCCCGGCTGGGCTATCCCGCCACGGCCTTCGACCCAAGTCAGGCCGCCGCCCAGCACGACGCCGAGGGCCGCCGCCTGATCCTGGCCATGGCTGTCGCCGCCTTCGGCGCCATGAACGCCATGATGTTCTCCGTGCCCCTGTGGGCCGGCCTGTTCGGACAGGAGCTGGGCCCCGCCACGCGCACGGTGATGATGCTGTGGTCCGGCGCCGTCGGTGCGCCCTGCGCCCTGTACGCCGGCATGCCGTTCTTCCGTTCGGCTTGGCGCTCGCTGCGGGTCGGGCGCGCCAACATGGATGTGCCGATCTCGATCGGCGTGCTGCTCACCCTGGCCATAAGCGCTTCCGAGACGGTGCTGGGCGGCCGTGACGCCTATTTCGACGCCGCCGTCTCGCTGCTGTTCCTGCTGCTGATCGGCCGCTGGCTCGACCACCAGCTGCGCGCCCGCGCCCGCAGCGCGGCCGGCGACCTGCTGGCCCTGCAGGCGACCGTCGCCACCCGTCTCGACAGCCGTGACCGGGCGATCGAGACCCCGCTCGCCGAGATCATGCCCGGCGATCGCCTTCTGGTGCGCCCCGGCGACAGGATCCCGGTGGACTGCCGCGTGGAGTCAGGGGTCTCGGAACTCGACAACAGCCTGCTCACCGGCGAAAGCGCGCCGGTACAGGTGGGCGAGGGTCAGGTCTGCAGCGCGGGCGCGCTCAGCCTGTCCGGCGTCCTGCGGGTGATCGCCCTGGTGCGCGCCGAGGACTCGGCCCTGGCTGCCATCGCCCGGCTGGTCGAGGCCGGCGCCCAGGCGAAGTCGCGCTACGTGCGTCTCGCCGACAAGGCCGCAGCGATCTATGTGCCCGTCGTCCACACCGTGGCGGCCCTGACGTTCGTGGGCGGATGGGCCCTTGGCCTCGGACCGCGCGAGGCGCTGATCCGGGCCGTCGCCGTGCTGATCATCACCTGTCCCTGCGCGCTGGGACTGGCCGTGCCGGCTGTGCAGGTGACTGCCTCCGCGCGGCTGTTCCGCAAGGGCGTGCTGGTAAAGTCCGGCGCGGCGCTGGAACGCCTGGCCGAGGCGGATCACGTGATCTTCGACAAGACAGGCGTGCTGACCGAGGGTCGTCCCCGCCTGATCGACCCGGTCGCCGCGGCGGTGGCCATGGCCGCCCCTCTGGCGCGGGCCTCCCGTCATCCCCTGGCCAGGGCGCTGGCCGCCGAAGCCGGCGACGGACCGATCGCCGAGTCGGTGGTCGAGCACCACGGCGAAGGTCTCGAGGGCCTGATCGACGGTCGCCGCGCCCGGCTGGGCCGGGCGACCTTCCTCGGGCTTGAGGCCCAGGCGGGCGCCGAGACCGAGCTGTGGTTCGCCTTCGACGGCGAGACCATGATCCGGTTCCGCTTCTCGGACCGTCTGCGGCCGGACGCCGCCGCCGCGATCGCCGCCCTGAAGGCGCGTGGCCTCACTATGGAAATCCTGTCCGGCGACCTGCCGGGCGCGGTCCAGAAGGTCGCCGAATCCGTGGGCGTCTCCGAATGGCGCGCCGGGGTCTTCCCGCACGAGAAGTCCGCCGCGGTCGAAGCCGAGACGGCGCGCGGCCGCAAGGTGCTGATGGTCGGTGACGGTCTCAACGACGCAGCCGCCCTGGCGAAGGCCCATGCGGCCATGGCGCCCGGGACGGCCCTTGAGGCCAGCCAGAACGCCGCTGACCTGGTGTTCACCGGCGACAGCCTGATGGCGGTGGTCGAGTCGCTGGACGTCGCCCGCAGCGCGCGGAAGCGGGCCATGGAGAACTTCAGCTTCGCGGCTCTCTACAACGCAGTGGCTGCGCCGGCCGCCATGCTGGGGATGATCAACCCCTTTGTCGCCGCATTGGCGATGTCAGGTTCGTCGCTGGTGGTGACACTGAATGCGCTGAGGACGGGCGCCAGACGATGAACATCCTGATGTTCCTGGCGCCCATCTCGGTGGGCCTGGGCCTGATCGCCGTCGGCGCCTTCTGGTGGACGCTCCGGGCGAACCAGTACGACGACCCGGTCGGCGACGCTGCGCGTATCCTGATCGACGATCCCGAGGACCGTCCCGCCGTCGATTGATCTCGATCACGGCGCGCCCGTCGGCGACGGGCGATCAAGCGGCATGAGCACAACGACCCTTGCTTCCGCCCGCGCCCAGGCGCTCGCCGATCTGGTGGCCCGCTACGACGGGCGCGCGCCGCGCTACACCAGCTATCCGACCGCCGTCCAGTTCACGCCGGAGGTCAATGAGGCGACCTACCGCGGGTGGCTCGCCGAGCTGCCGACCCAGGACGCGGTATCGCTCTACGTCCATGTGCCGTTCTGCTCGCGGCTGTGCTGGTACTGCGGCTGCAACACCCGCGCGGTGAACCGCCACGAGCCGGTGGCCGAGTACATGACCCTGCTGGTCAAGGAGGCGCGCCTGCTCGAGGCCGCGCTGCCCGGCCGGATGAAGGCCAGCGCCATCCACCTGGGCGGCGGTTCGCCGAACATGCTTTCGCCGGCGGACATGGACCTCCTGTTCTCGACCCTGGGCGATGTCTTCGACCTGCTGCCCGACCGCGAGGTGGCCGCCGAGCTGGATCCCGCCAACCTCTCCCGCGACTGGGTGCAGGCCGCCGCGAAGCACGGGCTGAACCGCGCCAGCCTTGGCGTGCAGACCTTCGACCCCCAGGTGCAGGCCGCCGTCAATCGCCACGAGACCGCCGAGCAGGTGATCGAGGGCGTCCGCTGGCTGCGCGAGGCCGGCGTGAAGTCGCTGAACATCGACCTGATGTACGGGCTGCCGCACCAGACCACGGCCAATACCCTGGCCACCATCGAGACGGTGCTGCGCATGGCGCCGGAGCGGATCGCCCTGTTCGGCTACGCCCATGTGCCGTGGATGAAGTCGCACCAGCAGCTGATCGACGAGGGCTCGCTACCCTGGCCGGCCCAGCGCCTCGACCAGGCCGAGACCGCGGCCGACCGCTTGGCCCAGGCGGGCTATGTCCGGATCGGCCTGGATCACTTCGCCCTGCCGGGCGACGACCTGGCCCAGGCGGCGGAGGATGGCCACCTGCACCGGAACTTCCAGGGCTACACCACCGATCAGGCCGGCGTGCTGCTGGGGCTGGGCGCCTCGGCGATCGGCAGCCTGCCGCAGGGGTTCATCCAGAACGTCGCCCAGGAACTGGGATGGCGGGCGGCGGTTGCCGAGGGGCGGCTGCCGGTGGCGCGCGGGGTCGCGGTCACGGCGGAGGACCGGTTCCGCGGAGAGATCATCGAGCGGCTGATGTGCGACCTCGCGGTCGACCTCGCCGCCGTCGCCAGGCGGCACAACCGCAACCTGGCCGAACTGCGCGATTCGATGACCGCGCTCAGCGCGTTCGTGACCGATGGCCTGCTGCGCATCGACGGCCATCGGCTGCGGGTGATCGGCGCGGGCCGGCTGGTGGTGCGTTCGATCTGCGCCGCCTTCGACGTGCATTTCGCCCCGGAGTCTGGCCGGCATTCGCGAACGATCTGAACCGCTTTGACCCCGGTCAAAGCTGAGCCGTGGGGGCTTTGGAATGTTTGGGCCATTCCAAGGAGCCTTCCATGCACCCGTTTCTCATCATGGTCCTCACGGGCTACGCTGTATTCATGCTGACCGTGGCGTACGGTCAGATCGCCTGCGCCGGCGCCAAGTCCAATGGGCGCAAGGACACCTGAACTGTGAGCTGAGATGCCGAACGGCGAGGCGACCGCACATCTGTACCGCCCGAAGCTGCTGACGACCTTCTCCGAAGGGTATGGCCTCTCGGATCTGCGCAAGGACGCCACGGCGGGCCTGACCGTCGCCATCGTTGCTCTGCCGCTGTCGATGGCGATCGCGGTGGCGTCCGGAGTCTCTCCGGACCGCGGCCTGTTCACCGCCATCGTCGGCGGCTTCCTCGTTTCGGCGCTGGGGGGCACGCGCTTCCAGATCGGCGGGCCGGCGGGCGCCTTCATCGTGCTGGTGTCGGCGACCGTCGCCCGTTTCGGGATGGAGGGCCTGGCCCTGACCGTCCTGATGTCAGGGGCCATGCTGGTGCTGATCGGGGCGCTGCGGCTCGGCACGCTCATCCGGCTGATTCCGCATCCGGTGACGGTCGGCTTCACGGCCGGCATCGCCGTGACCATCCTGGCCAGCCAGCTACGTGACCTCGCCGGCCTGACGCTGGCCCGCCCCGAGCCCGGTCCGATCCTGCCGAAGCTGGCGGCGCTGGCGCACGCCTTTCCCACCGTGAGCCTGGCCGCCCTGGCCACGGGCGTCGGCGTCGCGGCCGCGATCCTGGTCCTGCGAAAGCTGCGCCCCACCTGGCCCGGCATGCTGGTCGCCCTGGTCGTAGCGTCGGGCGCCGCGGTTCTGCTGGGCCTGCCCATCGAGACCATCGGCGGCCGTTTCGGCGAGCTGCCCCGCAACCTGCCGGCCCCGCACCTGCCCAGCCTGTCGCCCGCGCTGGCCCTGGCGGTGCTGCCCACGGCCCTGGCCTTCACACTGCTGGGCGGAGTCGAGAGCCTGCTGTCGGCCAAGGTCGCCGATCGCATGTCGGGGCGCGCCCACCGCTCGAACATGGAGCTGGTCGCCCAGGGCCTGGCCAATGTCGGTTCGGCGCTGTTCGGAGGCATTGCGGTCACCGGTACCATCGCGCGGACGGCGACCAACATCCGGGCCGGCGCGCGCAGCCCGATCGCCGGGATCCTGCATTGTGTGCTGCTGCTGGCGTTCATGATCGTCGCCGCGCCGCTGGCGAGCTACGTGCCGCTTGCCGCCCTGGCCGGCGTTCTGGTGGTCGTGGCCTGGAACATGGCCGAGGCAGGAGAACTGGCGCACCTGCTCCGGGCCTGGCGAAGCGGGGCGGTGGTTCTCGTCACCTTCAGTCTGACCGCCCTGCACGACCTGATCGTCGGGATCGTCTCCGGTTGCGTGCTGTCGGCGATCTTCTGGGGCCTCGACCGCCTGCGGGCCAGGCGAGCGGGCTGACTTCAGCCGAACAGGGCGTTTCGGATCGCCACGGTCAGGGCGTCGCCCAGCAGCGGCTTCTCCAGGATCGGAACCCCGGCCGCCTTCGCCGTGGCCCGCACCGAAGCGCTCGGGTGGCTGGTCATCAAGATCGCGGGCAGCTTCACGTCGCGGTTCCGCAGCTGGTTCAGGGCGTCGAGGCCGGTGATCCCCGGCAGTCGTTCATCGACCAGCAGGCAGGCGTTGCGGTTCGGCAGGTCGCGCAGCAGAAGGGCCTCGCCGGAACTGCAGCTCACCACGTCGAACCCCTCGAGCTCGAGCGTGAACTCAAGCGCCGCCCGGACTGCCGCATCGTCATCGACGATCACGACAAGCGGGGGCGTGAGATTGGGCGCATAGAGCATGCGTCAAGCCTGCCGTTCCGCGACACGATCGGCTTTGACCGAGCGCAAATCGGCTAGAAGCCGGCGAGCAGGGCGATCCGGACCAGCTCGGACAGGCCATGCGCTCCGGTCTTGCTCATGACGTTCGCGCGGTACACCTCGACGGTGCGCGGGCTGATGCCGAGCTCATGGGCGATCACCTTGTTGAGCTTGCCGGCGATGACGCCCTGCAGCACCTCACGCTCGCGGCCCGAGAGCGTGGCCAGTACCTGTTCGAAGCGTTCGCGCTCGGCATCGTGCGGCGGCGACTCGATGGTCATGCTCAGGGCCGAGCGGATAGAGGCCAGCAGGGCCGCGTCGTCGAAGGGCTTCTCGAGGAAGTCGATGACACCGGCGCGCATGGCCTCGACGGCAAGCGGAACATCCCCATGTCCCGTGATGACAATGACCGGAAGGAGCACGCCGCGCTCCTTGAGCCGGCGCACGAGGTCCAGCCCGCTCATCTGCGGCATGCGCACGTCGGTGACGATGCAGCCGGACGTCAGGCTCCCGGCCACGTCCAGGAACTCCACCGCGGACGCATAGGTGCGCGCGGGCAGGTCCGACATCTCGAGCAGGAAGGCCAGCGAGGTGCGGACCGCTTCGTCGTCGTCGATCACATGGACGAGCGGCTCACTCATCGTCTGTCAGGTCCTCGGGTTTCACGACGGGAAGGGTGAACTTGAAGATCGTGCCGCCGGTCGGGTTGGATTCCACCCAGATTCGGCCGCCGTGCGCTTCAATTATGGTGCGCGAGATGGAAAGTCCCACGCCCATGCCCTGCTGCTTGGTGGTCATGAAGGGCTGGAACAGCTGGCTGGCCACCTCGGCGGCGATCCCGTGGCCGGTGTCGCTCACATAGATCTCGGCCATGTCGTCGGGAACCGGGACAGCGCCCACCACCAGATCGCGCGTATCTGAATTCTCCATGGCCTCGATGGCGTTGCGGATCAGGTTCAGCGCGACCTGCTGGATCTGGACCTTGTCGGCCAGCACGAGGTCGACGGAAGGGTTGATCTCGAACTTGAGGCGCACGCCCTTCTCGCGGGCGCCGATCATCGCCAGCGCGCCGGCCTCCTCGAGCAGCTTCGGCAGGTTCTCGATCCGCCGGTCCGCCTCGCCCTTGGCCAGGAAGTCGCGCAGCCGGCGGATGATCTGTCCCGCGCGCAGCGCCTGGTCCCCGGCCTGGCCGATCATGTCGCGAAGCCGCGCCCGATCGATCGGGTCGCGATCGAGCAGCATCAGGCAGCCCTTCATGAAGTTCGCCGCGGCGGTCAGCGGCTGGTTCAGCTCATGGGCGAGGGCCGAGGCCATCTCGCCGAGCGAGGTGATCCGTCCCACGTGGACCAGTTCACTCTGGACGTCCTGAAGGCGACGCTCGGTGGTCTGGCGTTCGGTCAGGTCGCGCACGAAGCCGGTGAAATAGCGGCGGTCCGACGAGCGCATCTCGCCGACGGACAGCTCCATCGGGAAGGTCGAGCCGTCCTTGCGCTCGCCCACCACCACACGCCCGATGCCGATGATCCGCCGTTCGCCCGTGGTCAGGTAGCGGACCAGATGGCCTTCGTGGGCCTCTCGGTAGGGCGACGGCATCAGCATGCTGACGTTGCGGCCCAGCGCCTCCTCGGCGGTCCAGCCGAACTGGCGGGTGGCCGCGGCGCTGAAGGACTGCATCACGCCGTGCTCGTCGATGACGATCATGGCGTCCGGCACCGTGGCGAGGATCGACTGCAGATGCGCCTCGCGCGCCTCCAGGTCGATGACCATCCGCCGGGCCGTGTCGGCGCTCAGAAGCAGGCGTGATCCGACCAGACCGGTAACGAAAGCCAGGCCGGCGAAGATGCCGGCGCGGACCAGCACTTCCGGATTGTAGATGGCGGGAACGCCCATTGGACCCAGGCTGGCGATCATCGACAGCAGTCCGGCCAGCAGCGCGGGGCCCAGTCCTCCGGTCACCGCGCTGGCGATCAGCGCCGGCACGAACAGCAGGAACACCAGATCGTCGTGATAGACCGGGTTGAGTCCGATGCGGGCGGCGGCGCAGAGGCCGGTGGAGAGCAGGGCGACGCTGTATCCGAGGGCTTGCCGCCCCCGATTGCTGCCGCGCGTGCCCGTCTCTGCTTCCGCTTCCATCAATGCGACGGGTAGGGCCGATCCGCCGGCTCCGCAACCCGTCCGCCGTTCGAGGCGCGGCCTAGGTAGTGCTCCGGAGGCGCGGCGCGGCGCGAGAGGTCCCATGGTATGCTACTGCCGGGTCCGCTCCGGGAAGGGAATCCAATGCGACGACTGACGATGCTTGCGGCAATGGCCCTGTTGAGCGCGTGCGCCAGCACGCCTGGCGCGCCCGAGAAGCCCGGTTTCAATCCCGCGGCGGATCGTGGCCTGGCCCTGGCCGAGCGCCGGTGCGCCGGCTGTCACATGGTGGGGCTGGACGAGACCTCGGCCACGGACGGGCCGCGGTTCAGGGACCTGCGGATGCGCTACAACTCGATTTCGCTGGCCAAGCGGTTCGCCGAGGTCTCGCAGCACGGCACGGGCGAGATGCCGCCGGTCGCCTTCACGGCATCTGAAGCCGACGACCTGATCGCCTACTTCGATAGCCTGGAGCGTCGGTACTAGGCCGCACGAAGGGAAGGGCGCCTCCCGGCGCCCTTCGATTCCGTCAGTGGCTCAGCAGCACGAAAGTGCTGGGGCGGTGGAGCAGGTCGTCGGTGACGCCGCCGAACGCCCATTCCGACGTACGGCTATGACCGTAGGCGCCGGCCACGATCAGGTCGGCCTGGTTTGCCTCGGCGACCTTCTGCAGTTCGAGCGTGACGCTGTCGGCGTGGCCCTTTGTGACATTGGCCCGGGCCTTGACGCCGTGGCGGACCAGTTGGGCGACCACGTCCTCGGTCTGGAATGCGACGGCCTCAAGAGCGTTTTCCTCGCAGATCGCCTGGACGATGACATCCTCGGCGGCCAGCAGGAACGGCATGGCGTCGGCCACGGCTCGGCGGGATTCGCGTGTGTCCTTCCAGGCCACCACGACGCAGCGGGCGTGCAGGTGGCTGGCGTTGGGCGGAACGATCAGCACCGGCCGGCCGGAGGTCATCACGATCTCGGCCGGATCAGCCGAACGGATGGCGCCGGCGGAACTCTTGGGACTCATCACGACGATGTCGGCCGCCCGCGCCGAGCGCGCCAGGGCGCGGGAGGGATAGTCCTGGACAGAGCGCCACTCGATGTCGGCGCCGGCGGCGTCGCGGGTGAACGCGGCCTCGGCGTTCTTGAGGTCGTTGGCGATCTGCTCCTGAACCAGGGTGACCCATTCGGCGGCGGCGTAGCCGAAGAAGGGATCCACGGTCAGGCCGGGGTCGAACGCCTCGGCGCCGAGGCCGATCAGGCGGGCGTTGTGCTGGCGGGCCAGCCGCGCGGCGACCTCGACCCTGTGGGTCGAGGCGATGCCCGGTTCAACATGCACCAGCAGGCTGGTGAGCGTGGAGGCGGATTGGGTCTGGGTCATGGATGACTCCCGGTCTGCGCGCGGCCGGCGATAAGCCTGCGGTCGCTCAGGAGAGAGACGGTACTAGGCGGCCAGATCTTCCAGGGCTTCCCAGCGGGTCACGCGGAAGCGGCGAAGTTCCGGAAATTCGACGATCTCTTCGCCTTGAAGTTGCGTCAGCATGCGCGACACGGTCTCGATGGTCAAACCGAGGTAGTCGGCCATGTCCTGGCGGCCCATGGGCAGCTGGATGCTGTCTTCGGACTGGTGCTGGGCCAGGCTCATCAGGAAGCCGGCCACCTTTTCCCGGGCGCTCTTGCGGCCCAGCAGCAGCACATGTTCCTGAACCCGCTGCAGTTCGCGGCGCGTGGCTTCCAGGACAGCACGGTCCAGCTCACGGTCGCCGGCCAGGGCGCGGACGGCCGAGCGGCGCACGACCTGGATGGTGCAGTCGGTCAGGGCCTCGGCGGAGAACTGGTGATCCGGACCCGGCTCGAGGCCGAAGAGGTCTCCGGCATAGTAGAAGTCGCCGACCTGGCGGCGACCGTCGCAGGTCAGCCGCATCGTGCGGACGACGCCATCGACCACGCGGTAGAGGAATTCGACTTCCTCTTCCTGGGCGTAGATCTCGCCATCCTTCGCGTAGTTCATCCGAACGCCGAGGCGGTCAAGGACGTCGGACAGCGCCTGGGAGGGGGCGGCCGTACGGGGATCATCCAGGGGATACGCGAGGGTCATGGCGGGCTCCAGTGCCGATGACCCACAGCTACGCGGTGCGGCCGACCCGCGAAATTTCGGTCCGTCCCCTAAGTACCGGTACGGAGGCGCTGAGCGGGCCGCATTGACGCAGATCACACGGGCGCGGTTTGAATGCGCGACACTGTCGGCGCAGCGGGGCGAGGGGCGGACTGAGACAGATGGTCAAGTTGACGTTCCACGGGGCGGCCGGATGCGTGACCGGGTTCTGCGCCCGGCTCGAAACCGGCGCCGCGACGATCCTGATCGACTGCGGCATGTTCCAGGGCTCCAAGACGCTCAAGGCCCTGAACTACGAACCTTTTCCCTTCGACGTGCACGGCGTCGACGCCGTCCTGCTGACCCATGCGCACATCGATCATTCCGGTCTGCTGCCCAAGCTGCTCCGGGCAGGCTACCGACGACCGGTCTATGCCACGGCCGGAGCCCGTGAACTCTGCGCGGTCATGCTTCCGGACGCGGGCGGCATCCAGGAAAGCGAGGTCCGCCAGCTCAATTTCCGCAACGAGCGCCGGGGGCGGCCCCGCGTAGAGCCCATCTACACGGTACGCGATGCGCACCGGACGCTCGATCTGTTCGAGACCGTGAAGCTGGGCGAAGAGCTCGCCGTCGCCCGCGGGGTCACGGCCGTCTACTGGGAGGCGGGCCACATGCTCGGCTCGGCCTCCATCGAGGTGCGGATCGAGACCCCCGAAGGGCCCCTGTCGATCCTGTTCTCTGGCGACCTCGGCGCGGGTGGCCGGGACTATCAGCCGGATCCCGATGGGCCTGCCGGCGTGGATCATGTGGTTCTGGAGTCCACCTATGGATCCCGCGAACGGCCGACACTCGACCCCGCGTCGAGACGCCGGCGACTGGCCCAGGAACTTCGGGATGCGCACGCCGCGGGCGGACCGCTGCTGATTCCGGCCTTTGCCGTGGAACGCTCCCAGGAGCTGCTGGCCGACCTGCAGCAGCTCATGGCCGATGGCGAGGTCCCCGAAGCCGACGTGTTCCTGGACTCTCCCCTTGCCATCGAGGCCACCGAAGTCTTCCAGAGGCGCGGCTGGAACCGCGCCACAGGCCGCAATCCGTTCGAGGATCTTCGATCCAGCGGCCGGATGAAATTCCTGCGCGAGCCGTGGGAGAGCGACGGCCTGGATCGCCTGACCGGATGGCACATCATCCTGGCGGCCAGCGGCATGTGCGACGCCGGTCGCGTCCGCAAGCATCTCAAGCGGCTTCTCTGGCGCCGCGACGCCACGGTTCTGCTGCCGGGGTATCAGGCCCAGGGCACGCTCGGGCGGATCCTTGTGGAGGGCGCGGATCGTGTCCGGATCCAGGGCGACGACATCCAGGTCAAGGCCCGGATACGATCCATGGACATCTACTCCGGCCACGCCGATGCGACCGGGCTCGTCGCCTGGGCCAGGGCCAGACGGCCGATAGGCGGGCGACTGTTCCTGGCGCATGGTGAGCCGGACGCCCTGGCGGCGCTGCGGACCCGGCTTGTGGCCGAGGGTTTCGCCGACGACGGCATCATCACGCCTTCGCTGGACGGAGCCTACGAGCTGACTCGCACCGGCGCGGGCGCCCAGGCGGCCCCGGCCCGGATTCCCGGCGCGCGCGCGGCCGGCCTCGACTGGCACAACCGGCGCGCCCAGTTCCTGATCGACCTGAACGCCCGACTGGAACAGCTGCCGGACGATTCGGCCCGTGACGCCTTGCTGGCGCGGATGTCCGGAACGCTCGCAGCGCCGGACCGGCCTCGCGACTGAACGCGCCGCTGCGCCTCAGACGCCCGGCTTCATGCGCCGCCGTCCCAGACCTGCGCCGGCACATAGACCTCGCCGCGCATGAGCCGGCGCGCGGTGCGCAGCAGGGCGGCACGGCGAACCTCCACCTGTCCGCCGGCCAGGCTGACATCCATGGCGACGGTGAAGAAGCCGGTGGGATGCTCGACTTCCAGGGACTGCGGGTCGGTCACCCTGGCGACCCCGTCGGCGACCGAGCCGGGCATGACGCAGGCGGTGGCGACGCTCACCGCGCCGAACACGCCGATCGCTTCGTGGACCCGGTGGGGAATGAAGTTGCGGGTGCACACGGCGCCGCCGTCGCGGGGCGGGGCGAGCAGGCACATCTTCGGCACTGTCTTCTTCGCCACGTCGCCCAGGTTCATCCGCGGGCCGATCTGCAGCCGGATGGATTCGATCCTCGCCTTCAGCCCGGCGTCGGCCTCCAGCGCCTCGGGGGTCTCGTAACCGGTCAGGCCGAAATCCGCCGCGCGCATCACCACCACGGGCATGCCGTTGTCGATGGCGGTAAGCTCGATCCCGTCGACGGTGTCGCGTGCGTTCCCGGTCGGCAGCAGGGCGCCGCAGCTTGATCCGGCGACATCCAGGAAGTCGATGGGGATCGGCGCGGCGGTCCCCGGCACCCCGTCGATCCGCGCATCGCCGTCGTAGCGCACCCGGCCGCCCGGAGTCTGGATCGCCGCCACCGCCAGGCTGCCGGTGTTGAGCATGTTGATGCGCACCCGGGACACGTCCCCGGTCGCCGGGAAAAGACCCTCCTCGAGGGCGAAGGGACCGACGCCGGCCAGCAGGTTGCCGCAGTTCTGGCCGTCGTCGATCCGGGCCTCGTCGACAACGGCCTGCAGGAACAGGTAGTCCACGTCGGCGGCCGGATGGGTCGAGGGGCCGACCACGGCGATCTTGCTGGTCAGGGGATGGGCCCCGCCCATGCCGTCGATCTGGCGCGCATCCGGCGAGCCCATGGCCGCCAGCAGGACAGCGTCGCGCGTGGCGGTATCCGCCGGAAGGTCACGGGCGAGAAAATAGAGGCCCTTTGAGGTGCCGCCACGAATGACGGTGCAGGGAATGGCGGTCTGGCTCATGAGGTCTCTTTGACTTCGCCGGCCGGGACCCGGAAGGTGCGGGCCCGTCGCGGGGGCATGGTACGACCCCTGCCCGGCGGGTGGAACCGGCAAGGCCGCGGGGCATATTTCCCGCATCGTTGGGGGCATCGTGAACCTGAACCAGACCCGCCGCGCCTCTCCGGCGCTTGTCGTCCTGCTCTGCTTCCTGATCGCGGCGCTCGAGGGCTACGACATCCAGGCCTTCGGCGTGTCGGCGTCGAAGCTGATTCCCGAGTTCGGTCTCGACCCGGGCCAGCAGGGCTGGGCGGCCAGCGCGGCGATGATCGGCCTGGTGATAGGGGCTTTCGGCGGCGGATGGCTGGCCGACCGGATCGGCCGGCGGCCCGTGCTGGTGGTCTCGGTGGCCGCCTTCGGGCTGTTCTCGGTCTGGACAGCGATGACCCACGACTATGAGGGCCTGCTGATCGCCCGGCTGGCGACCGGGCTCGGCTTCGGCGGGGCCATGCCCAACCTGATCGCCATGGCCACCGAGATCAGCACGCCGGAGCGCCGGGCGGCCACCGTCACCACCATGTTCTGCGGCATGCCGGCCGGCGGCGCGGCGGTGGCGCTGATCGCCCGGTTCGCAGGTCCGGATCTGGACTGGCGCACCATCTTCCTGATCGGCGGCGTTGCGCCGCTGGCGCTGGCGCCCATCCTTTTCCTGCTGCTGCCCGAGACGCGCCCGCAGGCGACCGAGGGCGCGGACCGGCGGCTGTCCAGCACCCTGTTCGGCGAGCGCCGCGCCGTGGGCACCCTGCTGCTGTGGGCGGTGTTCGTCCTGACGCTTGTGGTGCTCTACCTGATGCTCAACTGGCTGCCGACCCTGGTGATCGCCAAGGGTTTCACCGCCGCCGACGGGGCGACCGCCTCGCTTTGGTTCAACCTGGTAAGTATCGTCGGCGCGCTGCTGGTGGGCTTCATCGTCGACAGGCTCGGCTTCCGCTGGCCGCTGGTGGCGACCTACGGCCTGCTCGCGGTGGTCATGTACGGCCTGTCCGGCGCGACAGGGCTGCCGATGATTTTGGCGCTGTCCGGGGCGGCGGGCTTCCTGGTGCTTGGCGCGCAGTACTCGCTCTATGCCGTCGCCCCCATGCTCTATCCCGCCCACGCCCGGGCGGCGGGCGCGGGCGCGGCGGTGGCCGTAGGAAGGCTGGGCTCGATCGCCGGACCGCTGGTGGCCGGAGAGCTGCGACAGGCGGGTTTCACGGCCGGCGAGGTGTTCGGCGCCATGACCCCCGTCGTGCTTGCGGCCGCCGGGACAGCCCTGGCCCTCAGCTTCCTCGGCAAGGCGCGGCAGGACTGACGCGCCAGGGCGCCGCGTGTCCTGCGCTCGAATTTTCCTGAACGCCGCACTAGAAGGGCGGAAGAAGGGGCGAGCCCTTTCGGTCGTGCGGGAACACCCGTGCGATCCCGGCGATCGAGAGTGCAGAAGATCGACACGAATTCACATCGGCTCAGCGTGGCCCCGATGATGGACTGGATGGATTCGTAAGTTATTTCAATAACTTGCCAGGAGGTGGGTGCGCATCTGGTGCGAGCATGTTCTCGCAACATTTCGCATTTGTTCGCGTGAAATCGGCCCCATAGGGGACTGGACGCACCCGATGTCGCGGTGCCTGCGCCGAAAACGCAGTCTCTGATGTAGGGGCGGCATGGGCCCTCTGCCGTTCAAGGCAGCCTCGCTAAGGCGATGTCGTCGACATCTCTCGGCGCTGCTGCCGCCTGCTTTCAGGCGGAGGGAGGACGTCTCCTGAGGCACCCGTTCACGCGCCTGAAAAGTTGGCCCCGCCCACCAGGCAGGAGCGGGGCCAAGTCATTGAGGAGAAAGTTCCGAACCGATCGCACGAGATTAGGAGGCAATCCTGAAGCTCTCGCTCGACCGACGGTAAGGAGGACATCAAGACTTCGAACGGCGTTTCACAAGCGCCCCGACCACCGAATTCCGATTAGATTGTCGAACGTTGTTCGAGGCCGCCGCATGGACGTCAGTGTCTCGGCTGCAGCTAGTGCCGCCGAAGGTCGTAGTGCGCGCAAGAGGGCTCCCAGACCCAGCATGCGCCGGGAGGGGGGAACGAATGGGTGATGTGACGCCAGCCGAAACGGCTAACCCGACTGTAAAAGGTCCGGCGCCTCGCCAGGCGGCCTTCGGATTCATCTTTGCGTCGGCGCTGATGAACTCGATCTCGTTCGGGATCATGCTGCCTATCGTTCCGAATCTGATCCGGGAACTGGCGGGCGGCGACACGTCCTCGGCCTCGGAATGGAACGTGCTCTTCGCGACCAGTTGGGGGGTGATGCAGCTCTTCTGTGGCCCGCTGTTGGGCATGCTGTCAGATCGGGTCGGGCGTCGTCCCGTCCTGTTGATCTCGTTCTTCGGGCTCGGCCTGGACTTCCTGCTCATGGCCTATGCGCCGAACCTTTGGTGGCTGCTGGTGGGACGGCTGCTCAATGGGGCGACGGCCAGCACGATGTCGACCGCCAACGCCTACCTCGCCGACGTCACCCCACCCGAAAAACGCGCAAAGACCTTTGGCCTGATGGGATCTGCGTTCTCCATCGGCTTCATCGTCGGACCGATGCTCGGCGGTCTGCTTGGAGAGCATAGCCTGCGGCTGCCGTTCATCGCGGCGGCCGTCATCACCTTCGCCAATGCAATCTATGGGCTACTGGTCCTGCCGGAGTCCTTGCCTAAGGCGCGGCGCGCGACCCGGTTCGAGTGGCGGCGGGCCAATCCCCTTGGCGCCCTGCAGCTCTTGAGGTCTCACTCCGATCTGTTGCCGCTGGCCGGCGTCGGCTTTCTCTTCCAGCTCTCACAGATGGTGCTGCCGACGATCTATGTCCTCTACACCACCCACCGATATGGCTGGTCGCCCGGCATGGAAGGCGCTGCATTCCTGGTGATCGGCGTGCTGGGCGTGTTCGTGCAGATGGTTCTAGTCGGGCCGGTCGTCGCCCGGTTCGGACTGCGGAACACCATCTTGCTAGGCGCAGCGTCTGGCGCGGCTTGCTATGCTTGGTACGGCGGAATGGCGAACGGGTGGGTCTTCCTGGCCGGAGCGGCGTTGCAGGCCCTTCAGGGCTTCCTGATGCCTGGACTGCAGGGGCTGATGACGCGGTTGGTTCGACCTGAGGAACAGGGACAACTGCAAGGCGCCAACCAGAGCATGATGGGTGTCGCCTCGATCGCTGGACCTATGGTCTTCGGCATGGTCTTCGCCTGGTCGGTCCGCCACGAGTCTAGCTTTTCAACGCCTGGACTGGCCTTCTATCTAGCCGCAGGCCTGATGATCGCAGCGCTGGTCCTGGCCTTCTGGAAGGCGCGGCCTCCGCAAAGTAACTAGGTCCGCAGACGGCTCCGATGTGGTCCGTGCCGACGGTCAAGCAAGGCTCGTCAGCAGTTGTTTGCACCTCTCACGCAAAGCGCCGTCGTGGGGACGGGTCGCCAGCCACTCGCCGAATCCGACGATCTTCGCCTTCTGCTCAGGGGTCCACGTCTCCACCCGGGTCAGAAGAGCGAAGATCGCGCTCGCGCGTGCACGCGGGGAGGGGGCGCTAGGGAGGGTGCGGCAGAGACCCTTGGCCTCGGTCAGGGCGTGTTCGCGCGGTAGGGACATCGTGTAGATGGAGCTCATTGGACGTTCGTTTGAAGTGTTCTGGCGCTCAAAACCGTGAATGTCGCGCAGGATGCTGACCGGCAAGCGGGCCGTCGATCACAAGTGTCGGCGGCGCCCTCTTTCAACATCTGCGCACGGTCCACGAGGTGAACGTTTGCGCCGCCCCCGGTCGGGTTCGCGTCGCGATGGGCAGTAGGGTGCGTCGGTCATTCAGGGGCTAACCACTTCTCGTGGATGTGATGAAGAGCAGCACGCTTCCATCGAACCTCATTCGACAAGGCCCGTCGTGGATTCACCAGCAGAGTCAGTTGATGCTGGTGGACTGACGGCGGTGAGCCGAGGTTCACGGGGCCAGCGCCGCCGAGACGATCGCCTCGCGATCCGAGCTTGTGGAACGTCGTTCGAACAACCTCCATCCTCAATGTCGATCCGCGGACAAGGGTCTCCAGGCCTTGATCGCTGCTGATTGCCCCGGGGCTACCGGGAGCCCGTCCTTGGCGTTGGTTCGGTCCGCCAAGGACGGGCTTTCGGTAGCGCCCAACCGCCAAATACGGCGGCCTGACAGAAGCCCAGCAAGGGCGCGTACGAACAGCGGGAGGCTGAGATATGAATGACGCAGCGAGCGATGGAATTGAGCGCGCGTCGACTCAGCACTTCGAGGTGCTGGTGGTTGGCGCAGGCATCTCGGGGGTAGGCTCGGCCTACCATTTGAAGACCCAGGCGCCAGATCGCAGCTTCAAGGTCTTGGAGGCGCAGGACAGCTTCGGCGGCACCTGGTGGACTCACAAGTATCCCGGCGTCCGCTCTGACAGCGATCTTCATACCTTCGGCTATCGGTTCAAACCTTGGCGCGGCGTCCCGATCGCGACCGGCGAGGAGATCCTCGCCTACATGGCTGAGGTGATCGAAGAAAACGACCTTGGACGCTACATCCAGTACAGCACCAAGATCCTGAATGCGCGATGGTCGAGCCCAGATGGCCTCTGGTTCGTCGATGCAGAGCGCAGCGACACAGGCCAGATCGAGCACTACACCACGCGGTTCCTGTGGATGTGCCAAGGCTACTACCGCCACAGCAAGGGATACACGCCCACCTGGCCAGGCATGGAGCGGTTCAAGGGGCCGATCTTGCACCCGCAGACCTGGCCGCAGGACGTCGATTATGCGGGCAAGCGGGTCGTCGTGATCGGTTCCGGTGCGACAGCCGCGACGCTCATTCCGGCGCTCGCGACCGAGGCTGCCCACGTGACGATGCTGCAGCGTACGCCCACCTACTTTTCGACGGGGCGCAACAAGAGCGACCTGGCTGAAAGCCTTCGCGAACTCGAAATCGACGAGAGCTGGATCCATGAGATCGTTCGGCGCCGCACGCTACGCGACGGCGCTGCGTATATTCGCCGGGCTCTGGATGAGCCCGAGCTCGTTCGGGAGGAAATCCTGGACGCCGTCCGGAGCCAATTGCCAGAAGGCTACGACGTCGAGAAGCACTTCGCGCCGTCGTATCTGCCATGGCGTCAGAGGGTCGCCTTCATCCCCAACGGCGACATGTTCAAAGCCATTTCCGCCGGCAAGGCTTCAGTGGCCACCGACGAGATCGCGACCTTCACCGAGACCGGCATTGAGCTGAAGTCCGGCGAGCACCTGGACGCCGACGTGATCGTAACCGCCACCGGTTTCGACCTCAATGTGATGGGCGACATCGAGTTCGTCGTCGACAACGAGCCTTTGGACTTCTCCGAGGTGGTGACCTATCGCGGCATGATGTTCACCGGCGTTCCCAACCTCGTCTGGGTGTTCGGGTATTTCCGCGCCAGCTGGACGCTGCGTGCCGATCTCATCGGCGACTTCGTTCCGCGCCTCTTGGACTACATGGACCAGCATGACTATCGGCGGGTCGCTCCGGCCCTACGGCCTGAGGACGGTGACATGCCGCTTGGTCCGTGGGTCGATCCGGAGAGCTTCAATCCCGGCTACCTTGCGCGAGGCATGCACCTGATGCCGAAGAGCGGCGCAAAGCGCGAATGGCGCCACACCCAGGACTACTGGTCGGAGAAGGACGAGTTCCCGGAGATCGCGCTCGACGATCCGGCTTTCCAATACGCTTAGAGTTCTTCGGCTTGGAGCAGGCATATTCAGATCAGTCGGCGTCGCCGGCGCCTTGGAGGTCGGCGATATGACGTTTCCCATTCTCGAAAACGCCATTCGCACATCGCGGCACAGCACCTTCTACCTGTCCTGCGGTCGACCGGACGCCACGCCGATCGTCTTTGTTCACGGCTGGCCTGAACTCTCGATCTCATGGCGCCACCAGCTCTCCGTCATGGCCGGACTGGGCTTCCGCGCCATCGCCCCCGACATGCGGGGCTATGGGCGTTCCAGTGTCTACGGGCGCCATCAGGACTACGCCCAGGAAGAGATCGTCGCCGACATGCTGGACCTTCTCGACGCCCTGGGCGTCGAGAAGGCGGTGTGGGTCGGGCACGACTGGGGTGGTCCCGTGGTCTGGAGCCTCGCCCAGCATCATCCTGAAAGATGCCATGGGGTAGCCGGCCTTTGCGTGCCGTACATGCCCGATGGTTTCGCGCCAGAGACGCTGATCCCCCTCGTGAACCGCGACGTCTATCCGGAGGCTCAGTTCCCTGCAGGCCAGTGGGACTACATGATGTTCTATCGGGAGAACTTCAATGCGGCTCGAGATGCGTTCGACGCCGATCCGCACGCCTTTGTCCGGCTGGCCTTCCGGTCGGGAAACCCTGACGGCCAAGGCAAGCCCGCCGGCACCGCCTTCACGCGCGCAAACGGCGGCTGGTTCGGTGGCGGCCCGGCGCCCAGCGTGCCTCGCGATGAGGCCGTCTTGAGCGAAGACGATGAGCATCGTTATGCATCGGCCCTGGTGCGTAACGGGTTCTTCGGACCAGACAGCTGGTACATGAACGGGGCGGCCAACATGGAATACGCCGCACGCGCCACCAGCAGGATCCTGCGCATGCCGGCGCTCTTCCTGCACGGTGTCTACGACTATGTCTGTCAGACCACCGATTCCAGGCTTGCCGATCCAATGCGAGCGCATTGCAAGGATCTCACCGAAGTGGTGGTGCCGTCTGGCCACTGGATGGCGCAGGAGAAGCCGGTAGAAGTGAACGCGGCGCTGGCGAAGTGGCTGGCCGGCCGACTGCCTTGGCTATGGCTCCAGTAGGGCGGCTAGGCGGTATTTGGCCAGCCTCGTCGCCCAGGCCTAGTCCCGACGTCGACCCCGGCCATGCGGCAGGAAGTTCAGGTTGAGGCCAAGTCTACGTGACTGCTCATCCAGCCAGGTCTCGGCGGTTAGGTCGCGTTTGCGGACGTGCTCGGTCATATCCTGGAACAGCCGCCTGAAGCCGCCCCACCACACCCGCGGCTCAATCAGCCGAATGTCGTCTTCGAGGTCCTCGTGAAATTCGCGCAAGGCTAGGGTGAACACTACCAGGGGTTTGGTGTCGATGGCGCGGACGGCGAACTCCGGCGACTGCAGCCAGATGCTCGCAACGATGGCGAAAGGGTCGCTGTCGGTGAAGTCCGCGAACAGCTTTATCCGGTCGAGTTCGAAGGGACCGGAGCCTTCCTCCAAGCGCTGATACGTTCGCAAGGGAAGCCCGATCGCATCGGCAACCTGGCTTGTGCGCAGGCCCCGCGCCTTGCGAATGCCGCGCAAGGCAGCGCCGAGCAGCGCGCCTTGACTCTGCAAACCGCCCGATGGGTCGTCGTCCATGGGTCTTGAACCTAAGCAACGGGAGGACCACTCCAAACTGTAGCTTAGCGCGTGATCTGCCAATCCACCTTTTACGATTGAGCATCTTTCCGACCCTCATTCCACAATTTCCGGTGGAGAAAGGGGGCGGGCGTTGGAATCCTCCGTGCAGAGGCCCGCTATCTGGTCCGCATCCGCCGCCGACGGGTCGCACCGTCCCCTGGCTCTGAGATGCGGCCTGCGTCACGGCGCCCGCCGAGCAGATCGTGCGGCCGGCGGTGGCGGCCGGCAAGCGTGGGGAGGGCAAGGACCCTTGCTGCGTAGAGAACCGCGCCAAAGCGGCGATAGGACGTTCAGGTGCGCACCTAGTTCGCCGGTGTCGCGACGCCCAGTGGCGGTGGGCGCGTCACAGAATGGCGCGGCGCAGAAAATCGAGCCACTACAGAGACTTAGAGCTCGATCCCTCGAATCTGCTGAGCTGTGATGGTCGCATGACGGCTCTTCGCCATACCTTAGGCGACGGGGCGTATCGATACGATGCGCCGCTCAAGCCTATCGTGACCCGCTCGGACTTCGCCTGGGAGTTCCTGCGGCGAAACCCTGGATATGGCCAAGTTGCCCGGGAAAGCCGAGGCGCCGGGCGCAGTACGCAATCGGTGGAAGAGGCCCTTCGCCCCTGGGGACTGCAGTTCTTGGCCGATCCTACCCTCCCGGCCGGGGCGGTGGACGTCTTCTGGAGACCTGACGTTGCGCCCGGATTAGTGGTCCGCCTGGAGCAGGCGCAAGCGGAGTGGGCCAGTCGGCTTCGTCTTGGCGCGAACCTCGCCCTCCAGCGCCGTGCGTCCAACGGACTACATCTGCTGCTGCCCTCGGGCCTGCAGATCCATGTTCCCAATGGCGATCTCTCGACGCCGCTCGCGGCCATCCTTCCCATCAGCGGCGTCTTCTCGGTGCATCTGCGCTCGGCCCATCGCCTGCAACGCGCCCTGGCGGGCGATCATCGCCCTTTGGACGATCTTACTGGCCAGCAGCGCAAGAGGCTGATCCAAACCCTGCGCGCCCTAGACTTGGCTGCCGATCAGCGCAATTATCGCGAAATCGCCGCAGCCTTGTTTGGCCAGGACGCCGCGGAGCGCGGCGACTGGCGCACCTGCTCAGTGCGTGACACCGTGATCCGCCTTGTGCGGTCCGGACGCGCCCTCGTCGCCGGGGGGTATCGGCGTATCCTGGCGGGCGCGTGAGCGCCGTATGCTGACTCTTCAGCGACCTTCGGAAGGTCCGCTCTCCGGTGCCCGCACACACCCAAGCGGCGACGACCGGGTTGGGCTCTTAGCAGAGGGTCGGAGCGTCCGCTGTCGGGCGCTTACTGGAGTTCAAGTCCAATGCGTCATCCCTGGGGGCCAAGCCGACGCTGGGAAGGACTACTGCATCGCCTATCGAACCCGCGTTCGAGGCGGTGGGCGTAGGCCCGCGAGCCAAACCTTCACTGCAGCCGGCCGCCGGGAAGAGAGGGAGCGTGCCAATGAGTAGGTTTGGTTGCGTCTCGCAAACGACCTGTGGACGTCGTGGAACAGCGACGGACGGGGTGCTTGTCAGTGCGCGCCCAAGCTGTAGCATCCAGTATTCAGAACTCAGAAGCGACCTCCTGCGGCGGCGCCGGTGTCGCTCCAGCTTTGGTCCCTAAGAAACGATCGGGGGATATTTGAACGACAGGATGGCGCTCGGCCTCCTTGCGGAGGTCATGGGTTGGACGTCGGACACCGAGGCGGTGCCCGCGCACGAATACGCCTGGCTGCGGCTAATGAGCTCCATCAAATACGACGGGTACGCGGATTTCCGTGCGGGCGTGCGGTTCTTGGAGAGCCTCGCAATCTGGCTCAAGCAGTTCGATGCCGCCGATCGGCCCACCGCCTACGATTTCGTCAAGCGGCGGCTCGTCTACATATCGTTGTCCGAGATGCTGCGTCTCATCGAGAACTTCGTGCCGGAGGTGGTAACCCCGATCCTTCGCCAGGTGGTCGCCGACGAGCTCGGGTGCAAACCCTACGAGGTGTGGTCGACGCCAAAGGGTGCCGAGTCGTTCAACAAGCACCTGCGCCAGACGCTTTTCGTGGGACTTAGCGACGGCAGCCGGATCGACCTTCTTCGCCGCGCCAACAGCGGTCGGCTATCGCCCGAGCAGATCGTGCCGATGCTCAACATCGACGTCGGGAAGTGGCGCGACCTGCGGAATAAGCTCGCCAAGGAGCACGAGGGCGCGACGTTCGAACGGGTCTTTCTGATCGATGATTTTACCGCCTCGGGCACGACCTTCATCCGCGAGATCGAGGGGGAGTGGAAGGGCAAGCTGAACACCTTCAACGAAATGGTGCTGGAGGCCCAGGATGAGCTTAAA
>CAUJHW010000091.1 GCA_963205005.1 Pseudomonadota bacterium | reverse complement strand
GATGACGTCTTCACCTCGATCCACATCGAGGAATTCGAGGTCATGGCCCGCGACACCAAGCTGGGTCCGGAAGAGATCACCCGCGACATCCCCAACGTCGGCGAGGAAGCGCTCCGCAACCTCGACGAGGCTGGCATCGTGGCGATCGGCGCCGAGATCATGCCGGGCGACATCCTGGTCGGTAAGGTCACGCCGAAGGGCGAAAGCCCGATGACCCCGGAAGAGAAGCTGCTGCGCGCCATCTTCGGCGAGAAGGCTTCGGACGTCCGCGACACCTCCCTGCGACTGCCCCCGGGCGTCACCGGCACGGTCGTCGAGGTCCGGGTGTTCAACCGGCACGGCGTCGACAAGGACGAACGCGCCCTGGCGATCGAACGGGCGGAAATCGACCGCCTGGGCAAGGACCGGGACGACGAGTTCGCGATCCTGAACCGCAACATGCAAGGCCGCCTGCGGCAGCTGCTGGTCGGCAAGAACGCCATCTCTGGTCCGAAGGGCCTGGGCCGCGGCGAGATCGCCCTCGACAAGCTGGAAGAAGTCTCGTCGGGCCTGTGGTGGCAGATTGCCCTGGACGACGAGAAGGCCATGGCCGAGCTGGAGGCCCTGCGCCGTCAGTTCGACGAGGCCCGCAAGCGTCTGGACCGCCGCTTCGAGGACAAGGTCGACAAGCTGCAGCGTGGTGACGAACTGCCGCCTGGCGTGATGAAGATGGTCAAGGTGTTCGTGGCGGTGAAGCGCAAGCTGCAGCCGGGCGACAAGATGGCCGGCCGTCACGGCAACAAGGGGGTCATCTCCAAGATCCTGCCGATCGAGGACATGCCGTATCTGGAAGACGGCACTTCGGTAGACATCGTTCTGAACCCGCTGGGCGTGCCCTCGCGCATGAACGTCGGCCAGATCTTTGAGACCCACCTCGGATGGGCGGCCGCCGGTCTCGGCAAGCAGGTCGCCGGTCTCCTGGAGGCCTGGCAGAACGGTGGCCAGAAGCAGGCCCTGATCGACCACCTGAAGGGCATCTACGGCGAGGACCAGGAGCTTCCGGAGACGGAAGAGGAACTGGTCGAGCTGGCCCGGAACCTGTCGAAGGGCATTCCCTTCGCCACCCCGGTTTTCGACGGCGCCCACATCGACGACATCGAGAACCTGCTGGAGAAGGCGGGCCTCGCGCGGTCGGGTCAGTCGTACCTGTACGATGGCCAGACCGGGGAGCAGTTCAAGCGCCCGGTCACGGTCGGCTACATCTACATGCTGAAGCTGCACCACCTCGTCGACGACAAGATCCACGCCCGTTCGATCGGCCCGTACAGCCTCGTCACCCAGCAGCCGCTCGGTGGTAAGGCCCAGTTCGGCGGTCAGCGGTTCGGGGAAATGGAAGTCTGGGCTCTGGAAGCCTACGGCGCCGCCTACACCCTGCAGGAAATGCTGACGGTGAAGTCGGACGACGTGGCCGGCCGGACCAAGGTCTACGAAAGCATCGTCCGTGGCGACGACACCTTCGAGGCCGGGATCCCGGAAAGCTTCAACGTGCTGGTCAAGGAAATGCGGTCCCTGGGCCTGAACGTCGAGCTGGAGACCAACTGAGGTTGACGACGCCCCCGCTGCGACAGCGGGGGCGATCCGCCTAGCCCCAGTTTCGAACCTATTTGCCGCGGGGGTACCCCCGCAGAAGGAACAAGATGAACCAGGAAGTCCTGAACATCTTCAATCCGGTCCAGGCCGCCCCGACCTTCGACCGCATCCGCATCGCGCTGGCCTCGCCGGAAAAGATCCGTTCGTGGTCGTTCGGCGAGATCAAGAAGCCCGAGACCATCAACTACCGCACGTTCAAGCCCGAGCGTGACGGCCTGTTCTGCGCGCGGATCTTCGGTCCGACGAAGGACTACGAGTGCCTGTGCGGCAAGTACAAGCGCATGAAGTACAAGGGCATCATCTGCGAGAAGTGCGGCGTGGAGGTCACCCTGGCCCGCGTCCGGCGCGAGCGGATGGGCCACATCGAACTGGCCAGCCCGGTCGCCCACATCTGGTTCCTGAAGTCGCTGCCGAGCCGCATCGCCATGATGCTCGACATGCCGCTGAAGGACATCGAGCGGGTCCTTTACTTCGAGAACTACATCGTCACCGAGCCCGGCCTGACGCCGCTGAAGCAGCACCAGCTGCTGTCGGAAGACGACTTCCTGCGCTTCCAGGAAGAGTTCGGCGATGACAGCTTCACCGCCGAGATCGGCGCCGAGGCGATCCAGGGCCTGCTCAAGGGCATCGACCTGCTGCAGGTGGCCGAACAGCTCCGCGAGGACCTGAAGACCACGACCTCCGAGATGAAGCTGAAGAAGCTCTCGAAGCGTCTGAAGATCATGGAGAGCTTCACCGAGAGCGGGAACAAGCCCGAGTGGATGGTGCTCACGGTGGTCCCGGTCATCCCGCCGGAACTGCGTCCGCTGGTGCCGCTGGACGGCGGTCGCTTTGCGACCTCCGACCTGAACGACCTCTATCGCCGGGTGATCAACCGGAACAATCGCCTGAAGCGCCTGATCGAACTGCGCGCGCCGGACATCATCATCCGTAACGAAAAGCGGATGCTGCAGGAGTCGGTCGACGCCCTGTTCGACAACGGCCGCCGCGGCCGCGTCATCACCGGCGCCAACAAGCGTCCGCTGAAGTCGCTCGCCGACATGCTGAAGGGCAAGCAGGGCCGCTTCCGCCAGAACCTGCTCGGCAAGCGCGTGGACTACTCGGGCCGTTCGGTCATCGTGGTGGGTCCCGAGCTGAAGCTGCACGAGTGCGGCCTGCCGAAGAAGATGGCGCTGGAGCTGTTCAAGCCCTTCATCTACGCGCGCCTCGACGCCAAGGGTCTCTCCGGTACCGTGAAGCAGTCGAAGCGCATGGTTGAGCGAGAGCAACCGGCGGTCTGGGACATCCTCGACGAGGTGATCCGCGAGCACCCGGTCCTGCTCAACCGCGCGCCGACCCTTCACCGCCTGGGCATCCAGGCGTTCGAGCCCAAGCTGATCGAGGGCAAGGCGATCCAGCTTCACCCGCTGGTCTGCGCGGCCTTCAACGCCGACTTCGACGGCGACCAGATGGCCGTCCACGTGCCGCTCTCGCTGGAAGCCCAGCTGGAAGCCCGCGTGCTGATGATGAGCACGAACAACATCCTGTCGCCCGCCAACGGACGACCGATCATCGTGCCGTCGCAGGATATCGTCCTGGGTCTCTACTACCTGTCGCTGGTCAAGGACGGCGAGCCGGGCGAGGGCAAGGCCTTCACCGACCTGTCCGAACTGGATCGTGCCCTCGACACCGGCGTGGTGTCCCTGCACTCGAAGATCCGGGCGCGGCACACGGAAATGGACGCCGATGGCAATCTGATCCGCAAGGTCATCGAGACCTCGCCGGGCCGGATGAAGATCGCGGCCCTGTTCCCGCATCACCCGGCGGTCGGCCACCGGCTTCTTGAGAAGAACCTCACGAAGAAGGAAATCGCCAACCTGATCGACACCGTCTATCGGCACTGCGGTCAGAAGGCGACGGTCATCTTCGCTGACCAGATCATGGCGCTGGGCTTCCGCGAGGCGGCCAAGGCGGGCATCTCCTTCGGCAAGGACGACATCGTCATCCCGGCCCGCAAGGCTCCGATCGTCGCCGAGACCCGCAAGCTCGTGGAAGAATACGAGCAGCAGTACGCCGACGGCCTGATCACCAAGGGTGAGAAGTACAACAAGGTCGTCGACGCCTGGGCCAAGGCTACCGACCGGGTCGCCGACGAGATGATGGCCGAGGTGTCGTCCGCCCCGATCGGCGCGGATGGCCGCCAGGGCGAGATCAACTCGATCTTCATGATGAGCAACTCCGGCGCCCGCGGTTCGCAGGCCCAGATGAAGCAGCTCGGCGGGATGCGCGGCCTGATGGCCAAACCGTCCGGCGAGATCATCGAGACGCCGATCATCTCGAACTTCAAGGAAGGCCTGACCGTTCAGGAGTACTTCAACTCCACCCACGGCGCCCGTAAGGGCCTGGCCGACACCGCGCTGAAGACGGCGAACTCCGGTTACCTGACCCGCCGTCTCGTCGACGTGGCGCAGGACTGCATCATCACCGAGGAAGACTGCGGCACCACCCGGGGCATCACGCTCCGCGCCGTGGTCGAGGGCGGCGATGTGCTGGTCTCGCTGGGCCAGCGCGTCCTCGGCCGCTTTGCGGCGGAAGACGTCAAGGATCCGGGCACCAACGACGTCATCGTTCCCGCCGACAGCTATCTCGACGAGAACATGTGCGACGTGCTTGAGGCCGCCGGCGTCCAGTCGGTGAAGATCCGCTCTGTGCTCACCTGCGAGACCAAGGTCGGCGTCTGCGGCGCCTGCTACGGCCGCGACCTGGCCCGCGGGACCCCGGTGAACATCGGCGAGGCTGTCGGCGTCATCGCCGCCCAGTCCATCGGCGAGCCGGGCACCCAGCTGACCATGCGGACCTTCCACATCGGCGGCACGGCCCAGGTGGCCGAGCAGTCGTTCTTCGAAACCGCCAATGACGGCGTCGCCCGCATCACCGGCGGCAACACCGTTATCGACGCTGACGGCGCGCTCATCTCGATGAGCCGCAACCTGACCCTGACGGTTCAGGTCGAGGGCAAGGACCGCGAGTCCTACAAGGTGCCTTACGGCGCCCGCCTGCAGGTCAAGGACGGCGAGAAGGTCAAGCGCGGCCAGCGTCTCGCCAGCTGGGACCCCTACACCACGCCGATCATCACGGAAGTGGGCGGCAAGGTGCGTTTCGAGGACCTGGTGGAGAACTTCTCGTTCCGCGAGGAAGCCGACGAAGCCACCGGCATCTCGAACCGCGTGGTCATCGACTGGCGCGCTTCGTCCAAGGGTTCGGACCTGCGTCCGGCCATGGCGGTGCTCGGCGAGGACGGCGCCTACAAGCGTCTGTCGAACGGCGGTGAAGCCCGTTACCTGCTGCCGGTGGGGGCCATTCTCTCCATCGCCGACGGTGACGAGGTGAAGCCCGGCGAGATCATGGCGCGGATCCCCACGGAAAGCGCCAAGACCCGCGACATCACCGGCGGTCTGCCGCGGGTCGCCGAACTCTTCGAAGCCCGCCGTCCGAAGGACTGCGCGGTCATCGCCGAGATGGACGGTCGCGTCGAATTCGGCCGCGACTACAAGAACAAGCGCCGCATCAAGATCACCCCGGAAGACGGTGGCGAGGCGGTCGAGTTCCTGATCCCGAAGGGCAAGCACATCGCCGTCCACGACGGCGACGTGATCCGCAAGGGCGAGTACATCATCGACGGCAACCCGGACCCGCACGACATCCTGCGGATCCAGGGCATCGAGGCGCTGGCCGAGTTCCTGGTGAACGAGATCCAGGAGGTCTACCGCCTGCAGGGCGTGCCGATTAACGACAAGCACATCGAGACGATCGTCCGTCAGATGCTGCAGAAGGTGGAAATCCTCGAGCCCGGCGACACCGGCCTGCTCAAGGGCGATCACCTGGACAAGCAGGAAGTGGAAGACGAAAGCGCCAAGGCTGAAGCTCGCGGCGGTCGTCCGGCGCTCACCCAGCCGGTCCTGCTCGGCATCACCAAGGCCTCGCTGCAGACCCGCAGCTTCATCTCCGCCGCCTCCTTCCAGGAGACGACGCGGGTGCTGACCGAGGCTGCTGTCCAGGGCAAGAGCGACACCCTGGAAGGCCTGAAGGAAAACGTCATCGTTGGCCGCCTGATCCCGGCGGGCACGGGCGCCTACCTGCGCAACCTGCAGCGCATCGCCGCCAAGCGCGACGAAGCCCTGACGGCCAGCCGCGAGGAAGCCATGGAGCCTCTGCCGATGGAGATCGCGGACGCCGCCGTGGCCGAGACGGTCGAATAGGTCGGTCCACAAGCTCCAGTACTGTCACGCGTAACGAGCGGCCCGGGAGCAATCCCGGGCCGCTTTGTTTTGCCCTACGACGGCCATGCCTGTTGCCAGCATGCCGGCGTCGGCTAGGCTGTGGTCGTCAGGGGAACAAGTCAGGGTGGCGTCCGTGCGGGGTTGGGTGACGGCGGTGTGGGCCGCGCTTCTTGTTGCGGCAGGTCCGGCGCGCGCCGCGCCGCCGCCAGCCTCGGCGTTCGGGCGGATCCCGGCGGTGGTGGATGCGGCGATTGCGCCGGGCGGACAGAGGGTGGCGATCCTGGGCGGAGCCACGGATCAGCTGATCATCTCCATCGCGACGATCGATCAGCCCGGATTGCCCAAGCTTGCGCTTGGCGATGTTGAAGCGGTCAGCGTTCGCTGGGCCGGAAATGATTTCGTTCTTGCCAGAATTGCCTACTGGGAGAGCTTTGGGCCTCGCGCGTCCGTGAGATACGAGCGCTCCATATCAGTGGCGCCGGACGCGAAGCCGGTAGCCCGGATGCTCGAGAACGCCGACACGAGCCGCCTGCTCAACCAGCCAGTGATCGGGATTACCGAGGCGCAGCCTGCTCAGGCGATGATGCTCACGCTGATCGAGAATGGCGGAGCGGTCGGCACGCAGGACACCCGGATCAAGCGGAAAGGCGCCAGTGGCGTTTCGCTTGGACTCTGGAAGGTCAATCCAGCCACCGGCCGGGGGCAACTCGTCGAGCGAGGCAACGACGACACCGTGGGCTACAGCGTAGATCTTGCCGGCCAGCCGCGGGTTCGCCTGGACATCGACGAGATCAATCATCGATTTTCCGTGTTCGGAAAGTCGCAGGGAAGGGGCGCCTGGACCCAGGTATGGGCCGGCGGCAGCTACGAGAGCCGCCGGAACTACTACGGTTATTCCGAGCCCGACGATTCAATCTACGTCGCTCAAGCCGGGCGGCTGGTCAGAATGCCGCTTGCCGGCGGGGCGGCTGAACCTCTCGGTCAGCCCAATGCCGCTTTGCCGGTCGGCCTGGTCTGGGATGAGCACCGCAATACCGCGATCGGCATCGCCATGAGCGGAGAGCGGACGACCTATGATTGGCTGGACCCCGAAGTGGGCGCCGTCGCGGGTGTATTGACCCGGGCCTTCAAGCAACAGGAAGTGAGCCTTGCGGGCTGGTCGCGGGACCGTTCGCGGTTTCTGGCCAGGGTCGCCGGTCCGGCCTCGCCGGGCGTCTGGTATCTCTATGACCGGTCTCGGAAGGAAGTATCGCCGCTGGCGGATGAGTATCCCGAACTCAAGGGCCTTCCGATGGGGGTGACGCGCTGGATCACCTACAAGGCGCGCGATGGTCTGGAGATTCCGGCGTATCTGACCCTGCCACCGGGGGCCAAACCAGACGAAAAGCTCCCGCTGATCGTCTACCCGCACGGGGGCCCACACGCGCGGGACGTCTATGACTTCGACTATGTGGCCCAGTTTCTCGCCTCCCGAGGCTACGCAGTTCTCCAGCCCCAGTTCCGTGGGTCCTGGGGGTTTGGCGATGCCTTCGAGAAGGCAGGGCAAGGCGAGTGGGGCGGAATGATGCAGACCGACCTACTGGACGGGGTCTCCGCACTGGAGGCCTTGGGCCACATCGATCCGAAGCGGGTCTGCATCGTGGGCGCCAGCTTCGGCGGCTATGCGGCGCTTGCGGGCGCCACGCTACACCCCGACGCCTACAGATGTGCGGCGTCCATCGCCGGGATCTCGGACCTGGGCCTGTTCATCGTCGAAGGCGCTCGGATCTACGGTCGTGACAGCGCGTCCGTAGACGAACTGCGGCAAGATCTTGGCGCGGTTTCAAGTGAGCGGCTGATCGCGCAATCGCCAGCGCGTCACGCCTCGGACGTCAGGGTTCCGGTCCTGATGATCCACGGCGACAAGGACACAGTCGTACCCCCAGAGCAGTCCCGGCGGATGTCGGAGGTTCTGAAGGCCGCCGGCAAGCCCCATGAACTCATCATCCTGGAGGATGAGAACCACTACCTCACCAAGGCGGCCAACCGGATCCGGATGCTGGAGGCGCTGGAGCAGTTCCTGGCGAAGAATCTGCCCGCCAGCTGAGCCGGAGCCTTGGCGGGGCGGCGAGGGCGCCTAGATGAGAGGTCTCATCCCCCCGGAGGCTTCCCGTGCCGCTGCTGCTCTGCCCCAACTGCAATGCGTCCATGCAGAATGTCGCCCGCTCCGGCGTCGAACTGGACATCTGCTCCCAGTGCCGCGGCGTCTGGCTGGATCGCGGTGAACTGGAGAAGCTGATGGAGGGCGCCCGGCAGGAACGGGCCAGCCAGGACGAGGATCGCCAGCGCTTCGAACGGGACCGGGGCGAGTTCTACCGCGATCCCGATGACTGGAAGCGCCGCCACCCGCAGGCCGCGTCTCGAGATCACGACAGGTATGACGACGATCGTTACCGGAAGCGCAAGAAGGGCTTCGACATCTTCGACATCTTCGACTGAGGTCGGGGCCTAGAAGGGAACCTTGAGCGTCGGCCGGTCGCTGCCGACCATGGCGCCGATACCCTCGGCGGTGGAGCCGGGCAGGTTGTTGCCCCGGCCGACGGCGTTGCCGTTGGCGCTTGGGCCGGCGCCCGTGGTGCCGGGCAGGGCGCCTGTGGATCGCATGTACCTGTAGTCGCGCTCACGCTGGGCGGCGGCGGCCGAGAGGCCCTTGGCCTTCTCGCTGTCGATCCCCAGGCCCAGGAACGGCGCGTCGCGGGCGCCGTCGGCAAATCGGTCCAAGCAGCCCTCGCGCTCGGCGCGGGTCAGGTTGCGGTCGTCGCAGCCGAGCCGGCTGCGCAGGGCGTTGCGGGCGTTGGCAGCGAGCGCATCCTGAGTTGGTGAGGGGGCGACGGTCCTGGGCCCCTCGGCCGGGGCTGCGCGCTTCGGGGTTTCGGGCGGCGCGATCAGCGGCGCGATGGGAAGCGGCTGGTCAGCAAAGCGCTGTGGCCGCCGGTGCAGGCGTATCTCGGTCGGCCGCGATCCCGGCGACGCGGTGGGCGGTGGAACCCGCGGTACGATCAGGACGGGTATGATGGCCTCAGGCGGGCCGGAAATCATGGGCGGAACCTTCAGGCGGGGCGCCTGGACGGCGAGCAGAGTCAGCAGCAGGGCGTGGACGACCGCCGAGGTCGCCACGATCCCAAGACTCCGGCTCCGACGCCTTGTCGGCATTGCGACTCCCGTCCCCCTCAAAGCTGCGCCACAAGGAGAGGCGCGCGCGCGGCGAATTCATGGCCGACCGTGTCATCATATCGCGTGCGCCGGCCCTCCGGCGGGCGCATTGACGGGAGGGCGCTTCCCGACTATGTAGCGCGCTCTTTCGAGGCCGGGGGATTCTTCCCGGCTCCGATGAGCCGCTCCCCGCCGGAACGCCAGCTTGGTGTGCCGGCGAGTTTTTGCGTTTCATGGGGTGGCCTCGGGCAGAAGACCACAATGATCCCAACTGAGGCGCCACGGCCAAACGGCACACGCCTCCACGCAAGCGAGACTAGATGCCGACAGTCAACCAGCTCATCCGCAAGCCGAGGCAGAACAAGCCCGTGCGCAACAAGGTGCCGGCCCTGAAGGGTTGCCCCCAGCGCCGCGGCGTTTGCACCCGCGTCTACACGACGACCCCGAAGAAGCCGAACTCGGCGCTTCGTAAGGTCGCCAAGGTGCGTCTGACCACCGGCATCGAAGCGGTGTGCTACATCCCCGGCGAAGGCCACAACCTTCAGGAACACTCCGTGGTCCTGATCCGCGGCGGCCGGGTGAAGGACCTTCCCGGCGTTCGCTATCACATCCTGCGTGGCGTGCTCGACACCCAAGGGGTCAAGGACCGCAAGCAGCGCCGTTCGCTCTACGGCGCCAAGCGTCCTAAGTAAGGAATTCAGAGATGTCCCGTCGCCGTCGCGCAGACAAACGCGTTGTTCTCCCGGACCCGAAGTTCGGAGATCTCGTCGTCACCAAGTTCATGAACTACGTGATGTACGAAGGTAAGAAGGCCGTCGCCGAGACGATCGTCTATGGCGCCTTCGATATC
>CAUJHW010000090.1 GCA_963205005.1 Pseudomonadota bacterium | reverse complement strand
AACCTCACCTACCGGATCAAGAAGAACCGCAAGGGTCACTATTCCCTCCTCGCGATCGACGCCCCGTCGGACATCGTGAAGGAAATGGAACGCCAGCTGTCGATCAACGAAGACGTGCTGCGCTACATGACCGTGCGCGTGGAAGAACTCGACCTTGAGCTCTCCCCGATCCTCGCCCGCCGCGATCGCGACCGCGAACGCCGCGACGACGCTCCTCAGTTTTAGGAAAGGGAGGCTCTCGCAATGACCGACGAAACCTCCGCCGCCCCGGCTCCGGCCGCTGGCGCCGCCGCGGGTGGCCAACGCCGTCCGTTCTTCCGCCGCCGCAAGGTGTGCCCGTTCTCCGGCGCCAACGCGCCTAAGATCGACTACAAGGACGTGAAGCTCCTGCAGCGCTACGTCTCCGAGCGCGGCAAAATTGTTCCCTCGCGGATCACCGCCGTGTCGGCCAAGAAGCAACGCGAACTGGCCAAGGCCATCAAGCGCGCCCGCTTCCTGGCTCTGCTCCCCTACGTCGTGAAGTAAGGGAGCCCGGCACATGAAAGTCATTCTGCTCGAACGCGTGGAAGGCCGTGGCGCCCTCGGTGACGTGATCACCGTCAAGGACGGCTATGCGCGGAACTTCCTGCTCCCCCGTCACAAGGCGCTCCGCGCCAACGCGGCGAACCTCAAGGTCTTCGAGGCCCAGCGCGCGGACATCGAAGTCCGCAACGCCAAGGCCAAGGAAGCCGCGGGCCAGTCCGGCGAGAAGCTGGACGGCACGTCCTACATCCTGATCCGTCAGGCGGGCGAAAGCGGCCAGCTCTACGGGTCGGTTTCCGGCCGCGACGTGTCGGATGCGGTCAATGCCGAAGGCGGCAAGATCGAGCGCGCCATGGTCGTGCTCGACAAGCCGATCAAGACGCTCGGCCTGCACGACGTAAAGGTCCGCCTCCACGCCGAAGTCACCGTTACGGTCACGCTCAACATCGCCCGCAGCCAGGACGAAGCTGAACGTCAGGCCCGCGGCGAGAACGTGATCAACTCGCAGTTCGAGGAAGACCGCGCCGCCGACGAACAGGCTGCTGCGGACATGCTCGAAGGCGGGGCCGGCACCCACGTGGACTTCGAACGCAACGACTCCTGAGTCTGCGCGATCAACTGATCCAGGCGACGGCGCGGGAGCCACTCCCGCGTCGTTTCTTTTGACAGTGTTGCCGAATTGTCATTTGCGTCAAAAGCGGCGCTTCCTAGATTCCCCTGAGATTTGCTGAGCTTGGGATTCACCCTGGCCAGCCCTGAGGGGCTATTGATGCGCTACCGACACATCCTTTTCGCCGCGGCCTCGGCCGCGAGCCTGATCGCCACCGCCGCCGCGGCCCAGACGCCCGCCGCCGACATCGAAGAAATCGTCGTCACCGGCACCCGCACCGAGGGCCGTTCGCGCCTGGAGTCCCTCGCTCCGGTCGATGTCATCAACGCGACCGCGCTGCAGCGTCAGGGCACCACCGAACTTGGCGCGGCGTTGGCCACCCTCGCCCCGTCCCTGGACTTCCCGCGCCCGGCGATCACCGACGGCACGGACTCGGTCCGCCCCGCCACCCTGCGCGGCCTGGCTCCGGACCAGACCCTGGTGCTGCTCAACGGCATGCGCCGCCACGCCTCGGCCCTGGTCAATGTGAACGGCTCCATCGGCCGTGGCTCGGCGGCCGTCGACCTCAACTCGATCCCGACCGTGGCGCTGGACCGCATCGAAGTCCTGCGCGACGGCGCCTCGGCCCAGTACGGTTCGGACGCCATCGCCGGCGTCATCAACCTGCATCTGCGTGAGGCCCGCTCCGGCGGCGGCGTCAGCTACACCTACGGCGTCTACGACACCGAGATCGAAACCGCGCGCATCCCGAACGGCTACAGGAAGAAGGACGGCGTCACCAACACCGTCGCCGGCTGGGTCGGCCTGCCGGTCGGCGCTGAGGGCTTCCTCACCGTCTCCGGCGAGTACCGCCACCGCAACCCGACCAGCCGCGGCGACCTCGATCCACGCCCCGCGGTCCCGTCCATCACCTCGCGCTACGGCGATCCCCAGGCCGAGGACATCACCGTCTACGCCAACGCCGGGACGCCGCTGAACGAGACCTGGAGCCTCTATGGCTTCGCGGGCTATCAGACCCGTGAGACCGACAGCGCCGCCAATCCGCGCCTGGCCAACAACGCCAACAACGTGCCGGCGATCTTCCCGGGTGGCTTCCTGCCCCGCATCACCACCGACATCGACGACTTTACCGCGGCCTTCGGGACCAAGGGTGAGGTCGCGGGCTTCAGCGTCGATGCCGGCGTCGTCTATGGCTACAACAAGGTCCACTACGGGGTGGTCGACTCCGTCAACGCCTCGCTGGGGAACGCCTCGCCCACCACCTTCGACGCCGGGACCATGCAGTACGACCAGTGGGTCGCGGGGATCGACGTGACCAAGCCGCTGGACTTCGGCATGGCCAAGCCCGCCACCCTGGCTTTCGGCGTAGAATACCGGCACGAGGGCTATGAGATCGGCGCGGGTGACCTGGCCTCCTACACCCTGGGCCCCGTCGCGGGTAAGGCCGCCGGTTCGCAGGGCTTCCCGGGCTTCCGTCCCTCCAATGAAGTGGATGTGAGCCGCCACTCCTACGCCGCCTACGTCGATATCGACCTCCCGATCACCGAGGCGCTGGACGTGGACGTCGCCGGACGCTTCGAGGACTTCTCGGACTTCGGCTCGACCGCCAACGGCAAGATTTCGGCGCGCTATGAGTTCACGCCGGCCTTCGCGCTGCGGGGCACCGTGGCGACCGGCTTCCGCGCGCCGGCGCTTCAACAGCAGTACTTCACCGCCACCTCGACCAACTTCATCCTGATCAACGGTGTAAACACGCCGGTCGAAGTGGGCACATTCCCGTCGGTGAGCGCAATCGCCACCGCGCTGGGCGGCAAGCCGCTGGAGGCCGAGGAGTCGGTCAACTACTCCATCGGCGGGGTCTTCCGCTCCGGCGCCTTCGAGCTGACCGTCGATGCCTATCGCATCGAGATCGACAACCGCATCGTCCTCTCCGAAAACATCCAGGGCTCGCCCACCGGATCGGCCACCGCTCAGCGTATCTTCCAGCTGATCAACCCGCCGGGAAGCTCTGGCCTGGGCGCCGCACGCTTCTTCATCAATGGCGTGGACACCACCACCAAGGGTGTCGACATCGTCGCCCGATACCGGTTCGACACCGAAAACATCGGCCGGTTCGACATCACGGCCGCTGCCAACTTCAACTCGACCGACGTGACCAGGATCCCGACCACCACGGTGCTGTCGGGACTGCCGGTTCCGCCGATCCTGTTCGATCGCGGCAATCGCCTGACCTTCGAGGAAGGCACGCCCGATCAGAAGCATGTCGCCGCGGTGGACTGGTCCCTGGGCGATTTCGGAATGACCGCCAAGGCCACCTACTACGGCGATGTCCTGGTCCCGAACAACGCGGCCAACCTGGACTACAAGACCGGCGACCATGTTCTCGTTGACCTGGAAGCCCGCTACCAGACCCCGATCGGCGTGAACGTGGCTCTGGGGATCAACAACCTGTTCGACGAGTATCCGAACGCGACGCCGACCAGGGTGAACACGACGGGTCCCATCGGTTTCCCGAGCTATTCGCCGTTCGGGTTCAACGGGCGCTTCCTGTACGGGCGGCTCAGCTACAACTGGTAGACGATGCGCGACGGCGCGGAGCCCTCTCCGCGCCGTCGCGAATTGCAAAGCCCGGGCGTGACAAGCGCCGCCGGTCGCCGCATTAGGCGACCATGATCTCTCCCGACCGCGCGCGGCTGACCATCGATCTCGACGCGCTGGCCCACAACCGCGCGGTGCTGGCCGCAGAAGCGCCCGGCGCGGAAATCGCCGCCGTGGTGAAGTCCGATGGATATGGCCTTGGCGCAGGGCCCATCAGTCGCCGCCTGCACGCCGAGGGCGCCCGCAGCTTCTTCGTGGCCCGGATGTCGGAGGGTGAGGCCCTGCGGGCCGAACTCGGCGGACGCGACGCCGCGATCTACGTCCTCGACGGCCTGCTGCCGGGCGCCGCCGGACGACTGGCCGCTGCCCGCCTGACGCCGGTCATCGGCAACCTTCCACAGGCCAACGCCGCCATCGCCGTGGCAGCGGCCCATGGGGGCCTGGATGTCGCCCTGCAGGTCGATACCGGCATGAACCGCCAGGGCATGCCCCTTGCCGAAGCCGCCGCGCTGGCCGGCCCGCCGGGCGGCCTCGGCGCCCTGCGCGTGAGGCTGATCATGAGCCACCTGGGTTCGGCGACCGAGCCGTCAGAGCCCCGCAACCGTCAGCAGCTGGAGGTGTTCCGCCAGGCGCGCGCACTGTTTCCGCAGAGCCGCGCCAGCCTTTCGGCCTCGGCCGGCGCATTTCTTGGTCCCGACTACCGCTTCGACCTGATCCGGGCCGGCATCAGCCTCTACGGCGGTGGCCCGGAGGAGCGACCCGATCCGCGCCTGCGCGCCGTTGCCACCCTCGCCGCTCCGATCCTCGACATCCGCAACCTGCGCCCGGGCGACCGGGTCGGCTATGGCGCGGGCTTCACCGCCTCGCAGCCGATGCGGGTCGCAGTGGTTGCGGCGGGATACTCGGACGGCGTGATCCGAGCGGCGATGGGCCGGGGCCAGGCCTGGGTGGCCGGCGCGCTTCGGCCGCTTCTGGCCGTCACCATGGACCTTCTGGTCGTCGATCTCGAGCAGGGTGAGGCGGCGATCGGTGATCCGGTCGAACTTCTCGGACCGCACGCCCTGCTCGACGATCTGGCTACCGCCGCAGGCACCGTCGCGCACGAGGTTCTGGTCCGTCTGAGTGGCCGCGCGGAACGGATCTATCAGGGGGCGGATCGGCCGTAAGTCCTCCGGACGGTAAGCGGCCGCACAGACCGCGACGCCGGGGTCGGCTAGACTGGCGGTCCTTCGAATCAGGGAGACCCCATGGCCCGCGACGGCGCCGTCTACGCCTGCCAGTCCTGCGGGGCCCTGCAGACGCGCTGGTCGGGCCAGTGCCCCGCCTGCGGCGCCTGGAACAGCCTTGTCGAGGAACAGGGCAGCCGGCCCCCGGGCGCGCTGAAGCTCACCAAGCCCACCCGCAAGGTCCATCTCGCTTTCGAAGGCCTCGACGAGACCACGCCGGCGCCGCCGCGCATCGCCACCGGTGTCGACGAATGGGACAGGGTCTGCGGCGGAGGGGTGGTGCCGGGTTCGGCGATCCTCGTCGGTGGCGATCCCGGCGTCGGCAAGTCGACGCTGCTCCTCCAGGTCGCGGCCAGCGCAGCCCGCAGCGGCGCCCGCTGCGCCTATATCTCCGGCGAAGAGGCCGTCGAACAGGTCCGCGCCCGCGCCCAGCGCATGGGACTGGCCGACGCCACGGTGAAGCTGGCCGCGGAGACCTCGCTGCGCGCCATTCTGGACGGGCTCAAGGCCGAACCCTTCGACCTGGTTGTCATCGATTCCATCCAGACCATGTGGAGCGATGCGCATGAGGCCGGGCCGGGCTCGGTGACCCAGGTGCGCGCCGCCGCCCAGGAACTGGTCCGCCTGGCCAAGAAGCGCGGCATGGCCGTGGTGCTGGTGGGACATGTGACCAAGGAAGGCGCCATCGCCGGCCCGCGGGTGGTGGAACACATGGTCGACGCGGTGTTCTCGTTCGAGGGCGAGCGCGGCTATCCGTTCCGCATCCTGCGCGGCGCCAAGAACCGCTTCGGGGCCACCGACGAGATCGGCGTCTTCGAGATGGGCGACCGGGGCCTCGCGGAGGTGAAGAACCCGTCGGCCCTGTTCCTGAACACCTCTGGCCAGCGCGCGGCTGGCGCGGCGGTCTTCGCGGGCATCGAGGGCTCGCGGCCGGTTCTCGTGGAGATCCAGGCGCTGGTGGCCCCGTCGGCGTATGGCACGCCGCGGCGGGCTGTCGTCGGCTGGGATTCAGGCCGGCTGGCCATGGTGCTGGCCGTGCTGGAGGCGCGCTGCGGCCTCAGCTTCGGTGACCGGGACGTCTATCTCAACGTGGCGGGCGGCCTGCGCATCTCGGAGCCGGCGGCCGACCTGGCCGCTGCCGCCGCGCTCGCCTCCTCGGCCTTTGACCAGGCCCTGCCGCAGGACTGTGTCGTATTCGGCGAGATCAGCCTCTCGGGCGACGTGCGATCGGTCAGCCGCATGGACGGCCGCCTCAAGGAAGCCGCCAAGCTGGGGTTCCGTCGGGCCCTTGGTCCCACCGACGCCGAGGCGCCGGCGGGACTCAGGCTGACCGGCGCCCACCGCCTCGCGGACGCCGTCCAGCGCATCAGCGACGGCGGATGGGACTGATGGCTCCGTGACGCAGTTCGATTTCATAGTCCTGGCCCTGCTCGCGATATCGGCGGCGGTCGGCTTCGCCCGCGGCGCGGTGCGGGAGATCTTCGCCCTGGTCGCCCTGGTGGCCGCCGCGGGGCTGGCGATCTTCGGCCTGCCGGTGTTCGGACCGATGGTCCGCGACGTGATCCGTCCCGGCTGGCTGGGCACGGCTGCAGCGCTGGCCCTGGTGTTCGTGGTGGCTTTCATCGCCCTGCGGCTCATCGGCGCGGGCGTGGCGCGCCAGGTGCAGAACACCCAGATGCTCGGCTTCCTCGACCGCTCGCTCGGCCTGCTCATCGGCCTGGGTCGGGGTCTGATCGTGCTGGGGGCTCTCTTCCTCATGTTCAACGCCGCCACGCCTCAGGACCTGCGGCCCAGGTGGATCACCGGGGCCCAGACCTGGCCCGTGGCCGGCAACATGGCCGCATTGATCGAGCACTTCGCGCCCCGGGGTCTGGACCTCGCCGGGCGCATGAAACCCGCCGTGGACAAGGCCGTACGCGACGGGTCAGGTGACAGAACGACGACAGAGGGCTACGAGGCCTCCAAACCGGCCGACCCTGACGCCCCGGAGCGCTCCAAATGACCCCGCGACACGATCACTGGGCCCCGCCGCCGCGCGACCCGGACGACGACACGCCACGCCTGGAGTGCGGCGTCTTTGGCGTCTTCGACGTGCCGGAAGCTTCCGGCCTGACCGCGCTCGGCCTGCACGCCCTGCAGCATCGCGGTCAGGAAGCCTGCGGCATCGCCTGCTTCGACGGCCAGCGGTTCTATTCCGAACGTCACATGGGTTACGTGGGCGACGCCTTCGGAGGCGGCGATCTCAACAAGCGGCTCCCCGGCCATCACGCCATCGGCCATACGCGCTACTCCACCGCCGGCGGAAGCTTCCTGCGCAACGTCCAGCCGATGTTCGCCGACCTCGAGGCCGGCGGTCTGGCCCTGGCCCACAACGGCAACCTGACCAACTTCCTGGCCCTGCGCGAACAGCTTGTCTCCGAAGGCGCCATCTTCCAGTCGACGTCGGACTCCGAGGCGATCCTGCACCTGATCGCCCGCTCGCGCCGGGCCAAGTTCCTTGACCGCTTCACCGAGGCGCTGCAGCAGATCGAGGGCGGCTATGCCCTGGTGGCGCTGACCAACAAGAAGCTTATCGGCGTGCGCGATCCGCTGGGCATCCGCCCGCTGGTCCTCGGCGACCTGAACGGCAAGTCCGTGCTGGCCTCGGAAACCTGCGCCCTGGACCTGGTGGGCGCCACCTTCGTGCGGGACGTCGAGCACGGCGAGATGGTGGTCATCGACGAGACCGGCGTTCGCAGCTTCCGTCCCTTCCCGGCCAAGCAGGCCCGCCCCTGCATCTTCGAATACGTCTACTTCGCCCGCCCCGACTCCGTGGTGAACGGCCGCTCCGTCTATGACGTGCGCAAGCGAATGGGGAAGCGGCTGGCCCAGGAAACCCCGGCCGACATCGACGTGGTGGTGCCCGTGCCGGACTCCGGCGTGCCCGCGGCGCTCGGCTTCGCCCAGGAGGCAGGCGTGCCCTTCGAGATGGGCATCATCCGCAACCACTACGTGGGCCGCACCTTCATCCAGCCGACCCAGGGCGAGCGTGAGCTCGGCGTGCGCATGAAGCTCTCGCCCAACCGCGCGGTCCTCGCCGGCAAGCGCGTGCTGCTGGTGGACGACAGCATCGTGCGCGGCACCAACTCCGTGCGCGTCGTGCGCATGGTGCGTGAGGCCGGGGCCAAGGAAGTTCACCTGCGCTCGGCCTCGCCGCCGATCATGTGGCCGGACTACTACGGCATCGACATGCCCGACCGCGACAAACTGCTGGCGGCCAACCACTCGGTCGACGAGATCGCGCGCATCCTGGGCGTCGATTCCATGGGCTATCTGTCGGTGGACGGGCTCTACTGGGCGATGGATGCCGTCCGCGATCCGCTGAACCCACAGTACACCGACCACTACTTCACAGGCGACTACCCCACCCGCCTGCTCGATCGCGAGATCGCCGAGGGGCGCAACGAGCTAGTGGAGCGGCAGCTGTCCTTCCTGGTCGACGCGTGAGCGGAGCGCGGCCCGGCTGGCTCGCCCGCCTGAAGCCCGACTGGTACCTCGTCCTGATCCTCGCCGTCGCCGCGCTGGCGTCGGTCCTGCCGGCGCGGGGCGAGGTGGCCGCGAGTCTGGGCTGGGTGACCAAGGCGGCGATCGCCGTGGTGTTCTTCCTGCACGGCGCACGGCTGTCGCGCGAAGCCGTCATCGGCGGCCTGACCCACTGGCGGCTGCATCTGCTGGTGCTGGCCTCCACCTTCGGCCTGTTCCCCCTGCTCTGCCTGGGGCTCGCCGCCCTGCCCGCCTGGGTCACCCCGCCGCCCCTGGCCGCCGGCATCGTGTTCCTGGGCTGCCTGCCCTCGACCATCCAGAGCTCGATCGCCTTCGTCGGCATCGCCCGGGGGAACGTCCCTGCCGCCGTCGCCGCGGCCTCGGCCTCGAACCTGCTGGGCGTGTTCCTGACCCCGCTGCTGGTGGCGGCTCTGCTGCATGCGCAGGGTGGCGTCAGCGCCAACGGGTTGTGGGCCATCGTGCTGCAGCTGCTCGCGCCGTTCGCGCTCGGCCAGGTCCTGCGACCCTGGATCGGCGCCTGGGTCTCGGCGAGGGCAAAGGCCCTGTCCAAGGTCGATCGGGGTTCGATCCTGCTGGTGGTCTACACCGCCTTCTCCGGCGCCGTGGTCGAGGGGGTGTGGAGCCGGCTCGACGCGCTCGACATCGGCAGGCTGGTGATCCTGTGCCTGGTCCTGCTCGGCGCGGTGCTGGCGGCGACCGCGGCTCTCGCGCGCGTACTGGGCTTCACCAAGGCCGACGAGATCGCCATCGTGTTCTGCGGCTCGAAGAAGTCGCTGGCCAGCGGGGCGCCCATGGCCGCGGCCCTGTTCAGCCCGGCGGTCGCCGGGGTCGCCCTGATCCCGCTGATGATCTTCCACCAGATCCAGCTGATGGCCTGCGCCGCCATCGCCCAGCGCTACGCGCAGCGGCCTGACATCGCCGTCGAGAGCCGCTAGAGAAACCGCCTCATGTCCGACCTGCCCCTTTCCGATCGCATCGCCCTTGTCACCGGCGCCAGCCGTGGCATCGGCCGGGCCGCCGCACTGGCCCTCGCCGCCGCGGGCGCGCACATCGTCGCCGTAGCCCGCACGCCGGGCGCCCTGGAGGCGCTGGACGACGAAATCCGCGAACTCACCGGTCAGCCCGCAACCCTGGTTCCCATGGATATCGGCGAAGGCGATGGCCTGGACCAGCTGGGACTGGCGATCCACCAGCGGTTCGGCCGCCTCGACATCCTGGTGCATGCCGCCGCCATCCTGGGGCCGATGACTCCGGTCGCCCATATCGAGCCCAAGCACTGGGACCGGATCGTTTCAGTGAACCTGACCGCCTCGTACCGGCTTATCCGCAGCATGGAGCCCCTGCTGCGGGCCGCTGAGCGCCCCCGGGCCATTTTCCTGACCAGCGGCCGGGCGATCCGCCCCAAGGCCTTCTGGGGCCCCTACGGGGTCACCAAGGCGGGTCTGGAGCACATGGTGCGCACCTGGGCCGATGAGCTGGAGCAGACGAACGTCCGCGCCGTCCTGCTGGACCCGAGCGTCATGCGCACGCGCATGCGCGCCGAGGCCATGCCCGGCGAGGACCCGCAGTCACTGCCGGACCCGTCGGAGATCGGGCCGCTGATCGTCGAACTGGCCCAGGCTGACCTGGGCCTGCCGACCGCTAGCGTGGTCTTTTCGGACTGGAAGACGGCCGGGACGCTCGCTTCGGCTTGACCCCAGGACGCGCGAGCTTGGCCGCGCGTCCCCGCGGGTTGCCCGGCTTGGCCTTCGGCCCCTGGGGCTTGTCTTTCCCGAACAGCTTCGGCTTTGCGCCCGCGCCTTCCTTGGCCGCCGCGGCGGCGGCCTTGCGGATCTTGGCCGCCATGCCCGTCTTGGCTTCCGAGGGCTTGGCGCGGCTCAGGCCCGTCCCGCTCTTCTCCTCGCCCTCGGCGAAGGGGTTCTTGTTCGACTTGACCGTCAGGCGGATCGGCACGCCCGGTAGGTCGAAGCTCTCGCGCAGCGAGTTCACCAGGTAGCGACGGTAGTGGTCCGGAAGCTGGTCGGCACGGCTGGCGAACAGCACGAACGTCGGCGGGCGCGCCTTGGTCTGGGCCATGTACTTGGGCTTCACCCGGCGGCCGCCGACGGCCGGCGGCGGGTGACGCTCGACGGCGACCTTCAGCCAGTCGTTGAGGTCGCGGGTCTTCACCTTAGTCGACCAGTCGGCATGGGCCTTGAACACCGCCGGCATCAGCTTTTCCAGGCCGCGCCCGGTTTCCGCCGACAGGGCGATGATCGGCGAGCCCTTCACCTGCGGCAGCTGCCGCTGGGCTTCCTCGATGAACTCGGCCAGCTTGGCCTGCGGATCCTCGACCAGGTCCCACTTGGCCAGGACGAAAACCAGCGCCCGGCCTTCACGCTCGACCAGATCGGCGATCTGCAGGTCCTGCGTCTCGAACGGATGGGTCGCATCCATCACCAGGATGACCACCTCGGCGAAGGTGATTGCGCGGATGGAGTCGTGGGTGGACAGCTTCTCCAGGTTTTCCTGGACCCGGGCCTTGCGCCGGAGGCCGGCGGTGTCGACCAGGCGGATCGCGCGATCGTCCCAGATCCAGTCCACGGGAATGGCGTCGCGGGTGATCCCGGCCTCCGGGCCGGTCAGCAGCCGCTCCTCACCGATCAAGCGGTTCACCAGGGTGGACTTGCCGGCGTTCGGCCGGCCGACGATGGCGATGCTGACCGGCTTGTCCGGGCCTTCGGGTTCCTCGTTCTCTGCGTCGAGTTGCAGGGCGACCACGGCGGCATAGAGGTCCGCCATGCCCTCGCCGTGTTCGGCCGAGACCGGAATCGGTTCGCCGAGCCCCAGCCCGAAGGCTTCCAAGACCCCGGACTCCGAGGCCTTGCTCTCCGACTTGTTGGCCAGCAGCACGACGGGCTTGCCCTTGCGGCGCAGCACGTCGGCGAAGATCTCGTCGCCCGGCGTCACGCCTTCGCGGGCGTCGATCACGAAGAGCGACACATCGGCCTCGTCAACGGCGAGTTCGGTCTGGGCGCGCATGCGCGCTTCCAGGCTCTCGTCGGTGACATCCTCGAAGCCGGCGGTGTCGATCAGCTCCAGTTCGAGGTCGCCCAGACGGCCGGTCCCGAACCGGCGGTCACGGGTGACCCCCGGCTGGTCGTCGACGATGGCGAGCTTGCGCCCGGCCAATCGATTGAACAGCGTGGACTTGCCGACATTCGGCCGCCCCACGATCGCAAGTTTAAGCGCCATGGCGGCTATGTACCTGTCTGATCAGCGGATAGCGATCAGATCCGCCTCCTGGGTCAAAACATAGACCGTATCGCCCATGGCGATCGGGGCCGTGATCGACGAACCCTTGAGCGACAGGCGGCTGGTGATCTCGCCGGTCTTGGCGTTCAGCACGACCATTTCGCCGGTCTGGCCGACGATCAGCAGCCGGTCATTGGCCAGCAGCGGACTCGACCAGATTGGCCTGGTCTGCTTCTGCCCGCCGATCCCGAACACGCCGCCTTTGCGCTTCGACTTGAAGCCCTCGTTCAGCGATTTCATCCAGAAGATCTGGCCGTTCTCCCGCGAGGCGCAGATCACGTCGCCGGTCTTGGAGACCACATAGACCACGTCGCCGGCCGGCAGCGGCGCGGTCACGCCCACCACGGGCAGGGTCCAGCGCGCCTGTCCGGTGCGCAGGTCGGTCGCCGCGAACACGCCCGAATGGCTGACCGCGAATACGTCGCCCTGGTAGATCACGGGACGACCGGGGATGTCGCGGATCTCCGACAGCGCGCTGGTGCGGCTGGCGCGCGAGAGCGCCTCGTTCCACAGGTCGTTGCCATTGGCGGTCCGCAGCGCCACCAGTTCGCCCGACCCAAAGGCCGCGACAACGGTGTCTCCCGAGATCGCGGGGCTCGAAGCCGAGAGGATGCGGGCCGATTCTGACAGCGCCTGATAGGTCCAGGACGGCGCGCCGGTGGCGGCGTCGAAGGTCATCAGGGTGTTGTCGAGGGCCACCACGAACACGCGGCCGCCCGAGACCGTCGGCGCGCCGTGGATCGACTCGCTGGTCTTCGCCCGCCATCCGACGGCGCCCGTCCGGGCGTCCATCTGCATCACTTCGCGGAAGCCGGACGACACATAGAGCTTGCCATCGGCGAAGGCGACGCCGCCGCCGAACGCCAGCTTGTCGCGCTTGTTGTCGCCGGGGTTGGTCGCGGTGCGCCAGAGCTGGGCGCCGCTGCGGGCGTCCATGGCCACCACCCGGCCGTCGGCGTCCATGGCGAACACCTTGCCGTCAGCCGCCACCGGCGGGGCCGTCACGTAACGGCCGCGCTTGGAACCCTGGCCGATGCTCTTGCGCCAGGCCACCGACAGGCTCGGCGCCGCGTCCACATTGCCGACGCTCTGCTCGACGGTGCCGCCGGGCAGCGGCCACGCGGCGATCTTCTCGGCCGGCGGCAGGGCGAAATCGACACCCTTCAGGGCTTCGGCCGGCTCAAGCAACTGATCGGGCGGGATGATCGAGATGCGCTGCCCCTCGCCGGCCAGCTCGGCGGGCCCCTTGTCCTTCTTGCCGAAGGGATTGAGGTTGCTGACGGTCGAGCAGCCGCTGGCGCCCAGCGCCGCCACCAGCAGCGCGGCGAGAATCGTCTTGCGGCTCATCATTGCGGGGCGTTCTGCGGTTGCGGCTGTTCGGTCGGCGGAGGTCCGCCGGGCAGCATGCTGGGGTCGAACATCGACGGCGGCGGCAGGGTCGCGGCCTGCTTGACCACCGCCGGCACGGACTTGGCCGAGCCGGAGTCGATCATGCCGATGGCGGCCTGGGCCCGGGCCTGCACGCCCTGGGACGCATCCAGCAACTGCGACAGGACCACGAACTCGCCGCGTGCGCCGGCCGTATCGCCGGCGTTGAGCTTGGCGAAGGCGAGCGCCTCCCGGGCCTGGACACGATAGGGCCGGCCCTCTTCCATCAACGGCTTCAAGCGCCCCTCCACATCCTTGATCGGAGCTGTGTCGAGGAGGGCGAAGGCGGATTTGAGGCGGGCCGCGTCGCCGATAACCGGATCGGGCGCGGCCTTCGCGGCCTCGTCCAGCAGCCGGACCGCTTCATCGACCTTCTTCTCGTCCATGGCGTAGGCGGCCAGGTGCATCAGCGAGAGCGCCTTGTAGCCGGGGGCCTGGGACTTCGAGACGTCCGTCCAGAGCTTGCGGGCGCCGGCGCGGTCGTTGGTGGTGAAGGCTTCCATGGCGGCGGCGTACTGGTCGGACGCCTTGCTGATCTGCGAAGCGCGGAAGCTGTCATAGCCCCAGTACCCCAGGGTCACGAGCAGGGCCGCGCCGGCGGCGCCGAGGAGCCACGGCAGCACCTTGCGGGCGAATTGCCGGTATCGGTCGGAGCGAAGCTGCTCTTCGACCTCTTCGAATAGATCCGTCACGTAAGGGGGCTCCGAGGTCGCGACTGTCGCTTTACGAGGGGCGGAACCTATAGCGGCCCGCCGCCCGCCTCAAGCGCCGAGCGAGGCAGGTGAAAACGGCCGGGCTCTAGCCGGCCTTGGCGAAATAGATCTCGGCAGGTCCGGGAAAGCGCCGCTCGCGGACATCTGCGGCATAACCGGCCACTGCACGGTCGATCTCGCCCCGCAGATCGGCGTAGCGCCGCACGAACTTCGGCGTCCAGTCGAACAGGCCCAGCATGTCGTCGGTGACCAGGATCTGGCCGTCGCAGCCTGCCGAGGCGCCGATGCCGATCGCCGGCACGGGAATCGCCAGGGTGATCTCGCGGGCCAGGCCTTCGGCGACGCCCTCGACCACCACCGCGAAGGCGCCGGCCTCCGCCGTGGCGCGGGCGTCATCGAGAATCCGCCGGCGCTCTTCGTCACTGCGGCCCTTGGCCCGGAATCCGCCGTCGGTCATCACCGCCTGGGGCCGCAGGCCGACGTGGCCCATGACCGGAATGCCTCGGGCGGTCAGGTAGGCGATGTTCTCGACGACAGCCTGCCCGGCCTCGACCTTCACGGCGCTGGCCCCGGTCTCCTTCATCACCCGCGCCGCATTGGCGTAGGCGACTTCGGCAGAGCCCTCGTAGGACCCGAAGGGCATGTCGACCACCACCATGGCCTTGCGCGAGCCGCGCATCACCGCCTGGCCGTGCAGGATCATCATCTCCAGCGTCACGCCAACGGTGTTGGGCAGGCCATGAACCACCATGCCCAGGCTGTCGCCGACCAGCAGCAGATCGCAGTGATTGTCCAGGATACCGGCCATCGGCGCGGTGTAGGCGGTCAGGCACACGATCGGCTTGCCGCCCTTGCGCGCGGTGATATCCGGCGCGGTGAGACGCCGGACGACTTCCTGACTGTGACTGGACACGACTAGATCTCCTCGATCACCCGCGACAGCACGAAGCCCATGGCGAGCACCGCGAGGCCGACAGCGATCCAGACCCCATAGCCTCCGGAAAGCGCCGAAACCATGTCCGTGGAGGGTGTGACGCGCGAAAGGCCCTGGCTCAGGACACGCGCCGACTGCTCGGCGCTCTGGACCTGCTGCATCAGGTTCGACACCACAAGCTGGCTGGCGCCGACCACGCCGCCGGTCAGTCCGGCCGCGCCGATGAACCAGCGACGCGCGGTCCAGCCGCGGTCCAGGCGACGTTCGATGCCTTCCGCGAACGCCTGGGCGTCCGGGAATTCCGGGGCGTCGGCGAAGAGACGCTCGAGCCGTCGCTCGAAATCGATCTCAGCCATTGCCGCGCCTCCCTTCAAGAGCAACGCCGTCCGTCGGCGCCAGTCGAGTTCTGAGCTTTTCCAGACCACGTTTGACATGGGATTTGACCGTTCCGAGTGGCAGGTTCAAGGCCTCCGCCGCCTCTCCGTGGGACAGGCCCGCGCCGTAGCACATCGACACGCAGAGCCGCTCGGCCGGCGAGAGCGCCTTGAGCCCCTCGTCCAGATCGATGCGTCCGTCGGTGTCCCCGTCATGGGCCTCTTCCTCTCCGCTCTCCTGCGCATAGGCGCTGAGGCGTTTCTCACGCTGCAGGCGGCGCAGATACTGTCTGGCCGCGATACGTTTGACCCAGCCCGCGAAGGTCCCCTCCCCGCGAAACTCGGCAATCCTCTCGAAGGCGGCCAGGAAGGCGTCCTGGGCGACATCGTCGGCTTCGGCCGCCTGGGCCCCCATCCGCCGCAGCAGGTGGCGGACACCGGAGCCATGGCGACGCACCAGTTCTCCGAAGGCGCGCCGCTCACCCGCCGCCGCGTGGCCGCAAAGCTCCACGTCGTGCTGGCTGGCGAAGCTCGAGTGATTTGCGCCCGGCATGGGCTCATTCCCCCGCTGGTCGCGCCTAGGATTTACGGTTCAGCAGGCCCAGCGCCACGAAGGCCAGGCCGATGAAGATGGGGAACGACGCCACGCCCAGGCACGGGAACAGCGCGTCGGGTTCCTCGAAGCTGAGGACCGCGCCGAGGGCCGCGAAGCCCACACCCACGCCCAGCCAGATGATCCCGGTGCGCAGGTCACGCTGCGGCGACGGCGGCAGCCCCGGGCTGCGGACGTTGCTCGACATGGCCTCGATCACTTCGGTTGGCAGGGGCTGGCCCTTCTCGATGGCCACGCGCAGGGTGTCGGCCATCTTCTGGCGCTCCATGCTCTTGAAGTAGCGCGGGACGATGAACAGCGACGCGATCGATCCGAATATGATCGCTACGATGAAAATGGCTTCCATTTCAGGTTCTCCTCTCCAGGATTCCGCAGGCGGGAACCGCCCGTCTCTGAAGGTAAGAGACCTGGGCCCCGTCCTGCGGATGCAGGTCCAAGGATGAAACCTTAGTCATGTTTCAGAGCGGTCGCCGATGTTACGCGGCCTTCCAGCAGGATCACGGCCGTGGCCGCGAGCGTCAGGCTGGCCATCACAGGCGAAAGACCGCGTCCAAGCGTCGACAGCAGGGGCGCGAGCGCCGGCCACGCCGCCCAGAGGACGAGGGCGCCGAGGATGCTGACGCCCGACAGCATGGCCACGTCCATCAGGAATCGCCGCCGGGCGATATCGGCCATGACCGATGCGGAGAAGGCCGGATCACGGGCCGGCGGCTCGTCCATCGCGAACAGCGCCTTGAGCCGATCGTCAGCGTCCGTCATCGGAGCCTCCCAACACCTGCAGCAGCCGCGCCCGGCCCCGCGTTACATGTGACTTCACCGTGCCCAGCGGAAGTCCGAGCGCCTGGGCCGCCTCCGCGTGACTGAAATCCGCCGCCAGGCAGAGCGCCACGCAGGCCCTCTGGTCCGGCGGCAGTCCGGCCATGGCGGTCTCGAGCGTCAGCCGCTCGTCCGACATGGCGCCGCTTGATGGCGATTTTCCGGCCTCCCAGTCACGCTCGCGCGACCGTTCTCGGCCGGCCGATCGCAGGGCGCTGAGATGCTTGTTGTAGGCGATCCCGCACAGCCAGGGCCGCACGCTGGCCCCAGCCTCCAGCAGGTCGATGCGCGACCATGCCGTCAGAAAGGTTTCCTGGGCCAGGTCGTCGGCCATCGCCCAGTCTCCGCAGGTCCGGCGCAGAAAGGCCCGGAGCGGCTGCTGGTGGCGTTCCACCAGGCGCGCGAAGGCGCTTGTCGAGCCCGCCTGAGCGGCCTCGACCAGCGCCTCGTCCAGGCCGCCCGGGGTCATCGACCGCGGAAGGTCGTGGCGAAGATCGCCGCGATCAGATTGCCCGCGGCCACGCAGGTCATGATGATCGCCACCAGCCGGAACGTCCAGTCCACGCCCGGCATGTCGGCGTATTCGGACGCGAACCAGAAGCCGGCCGCCACGGCGCCGGTCACAAAGGCGCTGCGCCAGGCCCAGTAAGGCCCATAGCGCCGCAGCCGGCGCATGTGCCGCCGCGGATACCGCCCGTAGCGGTCATAGGGGTCGTAGGCCGAGGTTTCCTCGACGTCCTCGTCACGCAGGACCTTGAGCAGTTCCGGCGGCGGGTCCTTGCCCTGGTTCGTATAGGTGCGCAGCAGCTCCAGGCGGTCCTTGCTGCGCTGATAGGCCAGCCAGCGGTCCCAGGCCCCGAAGACGAAAAAGCCGATGGGGAAGATCAGCCACCAGTAACTGAAGACGAAATGCTCCACGCGCGGACACTCCAGACAATGGGCGCCTGAGCCGTCTCCGGCGCCTCCTGTCCTCTAGTCGCCGCCGCCGGCCGGACTGGATGCAGGCCCGCTGCGAATATCTTCAGCCGCCCTGCGTGGCGGCGGCGTAGGCCTCCGGCCTGAACCCCACCAGAAGCCGGCCATCCAGGTCCAGCACCGGCCGCTTGATCATCGACGGCTGCGCCAGCATCAGGTCGATGGCCCTGGCCTCGTCGATCCCGACCCTGTCGGCGTCGGGCAGCTTTCTGAACGTCGTGCCCGCCCGGTTCAGCAGCAGCTCCCAACCCACCTGCCCCACCCAACGTTCCAGCGTGGCGCGGTCGACCCCGACCTTCTTGTAGTCGTGGAAGGCGTAGGCGACGCCGTGCTCGTCCAGCCAGGTCCAGGCCTTCTTCATCGTGTCGCAGTTCTTGATGCCGTGAAGCGTCGCAGCCATCGTGGTCCTCTTGTCTTCCGGGAGAGCATCATGGCGAAGATCGAACTCGGCAAGGACGCGCGCGACGCCGCCGCCAAGGCCCTCTCTGCCTATCTCCAAAAGGAGCTCGATCTGGAGGTGACGGGATTCGACGCCGTCTTCCTGGTGGATTTCATCACCGAGAACCTGGGGCCGGTCTTCTACAACCAGGGTCTCCACGACGCCCAGGCCATCGTCCAGAGCAAGGTCGAACTGATCGGCGAGGCGATCTACGGCATCGAGAAGCCGGTCAAGCTCTGAACATCAGTCCATCAGCGGGAAGCGCTCGACCACCTCGTGCCGTCCCTCTGCGGGGTTGGCATAGACCAGTACGAAGTCGTGGACCGTCCACCGGACCGGCTCGACCGGCGTCTCGCGGACCTGAACAGGATCTCGCAAAAGGGCCATGTGCGGCGTGAAGTCCGGCTGTCGCCGCGGCGCCATGCCCGAACGGACCAGGGCCTTGTGGATGATGGCGTAGAGGACCTCGACGTCCTCAAGGCCGGCGCCGCCGCCAAGCGCCAGGGGCCACGGTGACCCGGCATCGGTCTGGCTCTCAACGTGGTCGAAGGCGACCTTGAACCTGCGCGCCGCGACGGCCTCGGCCGCCTCGCGCGCCTTGGCGGTGACCGGCCCCGGCGGCCGGGCGAAGGCGCCCACCGGGTTCAGCACCACCTCGATCCGCGACGCCGCGAGGGGTTTCCCGCCGAGGCCCCTGGCCTGACGCAACGGCTCGATCGCCCGCAGGGCCTGGGCCGCCGCTTCCGGAGGCGGGTGCAGGGCGAAGTAGAGGAGGTGCTTGCCGATCACTACTCCCATTCGATGGTGCCGGGCGGCTTGGACGTCACGTCATAGACCACGCGATTGACGCCACGGACCTCGTTGATGATCCGCGTGGCGCATCGGCCGAGGACCTCCCAGGGAAACTCGAAGAAGTCAGCGGTCATGCCGTCCGTCGAGGTGACGGCCCGCAGCGCCAGCACGTCCTCATAGGTCCGGGCGTCGCCCATGACGCCGACGGTCTTGACGGGCAGCAGCACGGCGAAGGCCTGCCAGATGCTGTCGTAGAGGCCCGCCTTGCGGATCTCCTCCAGGTAGATAGCGTCTGCCTGCTGCAGAACGGCGACCTTCTCGCGGGTTATCTCGCCCGGGATGCGGATGGCGAGGCCCGGGCCGGGGAACGGATGGCGGCCGACGAAGGCCGGCGCCAGACCCAGCTCGACGCCCAGCGCCCTCACCTCGTCCTTGAACAGCTCGCGCAGCGGCTCGACCAGCTTCAGCTTCATGTAGTCCGGCAGGCCGCCCACGTTGTGGTGGCTCTTGATCACCGCAGACGGGCCGCCGCTTGCCGAGACGCTCTCGATCACGTCGGGATAGAGGGTGCCCTGGGCCAGGAACGCCGCCCCCTCGATCTTGGCTGACTCCCTGTCGAACACCTCGATGAACAGCCGCCCGATGGTCTTGCGCTTGGTCTCCGGGTCGGTGACCCCCGCCAGCTCGCCGAGGAAAAGGTCGCCGGCGTCCACATGGACAAGCGGGATATTGTAGTGGTCCCGGAACAGGGTCACGACCTGGGTCGCCTCATCCTTCCGCAGCAGGCCGGTGTCCACGAACACGCAGGTCAGCTGGTCGCCGATGGCCTCGTGGATCAGCACCGCGGCCACCGAGGAATCCACCCCGCCCGACAGGCCGCAGATCACCTTGGCGTCGCCCACCTGCTCGCGGATGCGGGCGACCGATTCCTTGCGGTAGGACGCCATGGTCCAGTCGCCCTTCAGGCCGGCGATCCGGTGGGTGAAGTTGCGCAGGATCAGCGCGCCGCGCGGCGTGTGCGCCACTTCCGGGTGGAACTGGATGCCATAGAACCGCCGGCCCTCGTCGGCGATCACCGCATAGGGGCTGCCCTCCGACGTCGCCACCGCCTCGAAGCCGAGGGGAATGGCGGTGATCTTGTCGCCGTGGCTCATCCAGACCGTCTCGCGGTCACCGACCTCGCCCAGCCCCTCCAGAAGCGGCGACTGGCGTTCGATGTGGATTTCCGCTCGGCCGAACTCGCGGTCGTGGCCGCTCTCGACCACGCCGCCCAGCTGGGCGCAGAGGGTCATCTCGCCGTAGCAGATGCCGAGCACCGGCACGCCCATCTCGAAGATGCGCTGCGGTGCGGACGGGCTTCCCTCCACATGCACGCTGGCCGGGCCACCCGACAGGATCACCGCCTTCGGCGCCATGGCGTCGAGGATCGCGTCGACCTTGTCGTAGGGGTGGATCTCGCAATAGACGCCGCTCTCGCGCAGCCGCCGGGCGATCAGCTGGGTCACCTGGCTGCCGAAGTCGACGATCAGGACCTTTTCGTGGGCGGCGTCAGTCATGGGCTTCCGTCAGGGGGCTTTGACCAGCACAGCGACATAGAAGCCGTCCGTGCCGGATGATCGTGGCGTCAGGCGCAGGTCGCCCTGCGCGGTGAGGAATTTCATGAGTTCGGGGTCAGCCGTCGCCGGGATCCTGCTGAATTCCGGATGGCGCTCCAGGAAGGCGGCGACGCGGTCCTCGTCCTCCTCGGGCAGCAGCGAGCAGGTGACATAGACCATGCGGCCACCGGGCTTCACGAACCCGGCGCCGTCGTTGAGCACCAGGTCCTGGTCGGCCTGGCGCTTGGCCAGGGTCTCCGGCGTCAGCTTCCACTTGGTGTCGGGGTGACGGCGCCACGACCCGGTTCCCGTGCAGGGCGCGTCGATGAACACCACGCCCATCCTGCCCACGAGGTCCTTCAGCGGCTCGGGATTCAGCGGCGTGCGGATCTGCAGGTTACGCACCCCCGCGCGGTCGCCCCGTCGGATGGTGTCGGTGAGCCGGCGGGCGTCGCTGTCGTAGGCGTAGATCTGGCCGGTGTTGGCCATGGCCGCCGCCAGCGCCAGCGTCTTGCCGCCGCCGCCCGCGCACAGATCCAGCACCTGCTGGCCCTTCACATCGCCTGCGGCCGCGGCCGCGATCTGGCTTCCCAGGTCCTGGATCTCGAACCAGCCCTTGGAGAACTGCGGAATGGTCTCCACTGCGCCGCTGCGGTCAGCGGCGGCGGGCGCCGCGACGCGCAGGGCGTTGGGCATGAGTCCGGGCGGCTGGGCATCGAACGGCGACATCGCCTTCAGCGCCCGCTGGGGATCGGTCTTCAGGGTGTTGACCCGCAGGTCCACCGGGGCCCGCTCGGCCAGGGCGGCAAGTTCCTCGGCCCGGTCTTCGCCGAACAGGCGGGTCAGCGAGGGTTCGAGCCAGTCCGGATAGTCGCCACGCACCGGCGCCGGGGCCTCGGCCAGATCGCGCGGCGAGGAAAGCGCCTGACGCTCGGCGTCGGTCAACGGGCCGTGGCCGTGGACCTCGTCGCCCGCGGCCTCGGCCAGGCGGTCCAGCGGCCAGTCCCAGCGCAGATGCAGGGTGGCCAGCACAGCCGCCCGCAGGCTGTCATCGCCCATCCACCAGGCGAGTGACCGTCGGCGACGCAGGACGTCCAGCACCAGGCCGGAAATGAACGCGCGATCCTTCGACCCCGCGTACCGCGCGCCCTCGCCCCAGTTCTTCATGGCGAGGCGGACGGGCTTATGGCGCGTCTCGATCTCGGTCAGAACCTCAATGGCCGCCGTTAGGCGTCCGCCGTCGCGCATCAATTCACCTGAGCAGGGCCACGAGGACCATGACGAGACCGATCATGGAGACGAACCACACGAGGGTCCTCACCAGCGGCACGCCGGAAGCATACAGCGGCGCATAGAGCGCGCGCCCGACGACATAGAGGCCGGCCCCCCAGATGGTGAGGGTCCCGCCAAGCTTCCCGGCCACGGCGCAGGCCAGGATGCCGGCGGCGAAGAAGGGAAAGGTCTCGACGAAGTTCCAGAAGGCGCGTTCCAGCCGCGCCGCCGCGCCGGAGATCGGCATGGGGGTGTCACGGGGGCCGGCGGCCCATTTGATGTCCTGCTGGCTCCGCGCGGCGGCGGCCGCCCACAGCAGCTGGATGAGGCCGACGATGATCGCCACGCCCAGCAGTTTCAGTTCGACCGCCAATGGATAGGTCATGCTCGCCCCCCTTGCCCTAGCCGGCGCTCGGATAGTTCGGCGCCTCGCGGGTGATCATCACGTCATGGACATGGCTTTCCCGCAGGCCCGCGCTGGTGATCCGGATGAACTTCGCCCGGTCCCGGAAAAGCTCTAGCGTCGGCGCGCCCACATAGCCCATGGCGGCCCGCAGTCCTCCGACCATCTGGTGCAGGATCGGCGCGAGCGGGCCCTTGTAGGCGACCTGCCCCTCAATGCCTTCCGGCACAAGCTTCAGGGCGTCGGTGACGTCCTTCTGGAAATAGCGGTCGGCCGAGCCCTGGCCCATGGCGCCCACCGAGCCCATGCCGCGGTACGACTTGTAGGACCGGCCCTGGTAGAGGAACACCTCGCCCGGCGCCTCGTCGACGCCGGCGAACACCGAACCCATCATGGCGACCGAGGCCCCCATGGCCAGCGCCTTGGCCAGGTCGCCCGAGTACTTGATCCCGCCGTCGGCCACGATCGGCACGTCGGAGTTCCGCGCGGCGCGGACAGCGTCGGCGATGGCGGTCAGCTGGGGCACGCCCACGCCGGCCACGATGCGGGTGGTGCAGATGGAGCCGGGACCGATTCCCACCTTCACCGCGTCGGCGCCGGCCTCGATCAGCGCCCGGGCGCCGTCATAGGTGGCGACATTGCCGGCGACAATCTGGACGCGGTTGGTCTCGCGCTTCACGCGCTGGACGGCGGCGGCCACCTGGGCGTTGTGGCCGTGCGCGGTATCGATCACCACCACGTCGACACCTGCGTCCACCAGCGACATCGACCGCTCATAACCGGCATCGCCGACAGTCGAGGCCGCGGCGACCAGCAGCCGGCCCTGGGCGTCCTTGGCCGCGTGCGGGTGGGCCTGGGACTTCTCCATATCCTTGACGGTGATCAGGCCGACGGCCCGATAGTCGTCATCGACCACGATCAGCCGCTCGATCTTGTGACGGCGAAGCAGGTCGCGGGCCTCGGCCTGGGTCACGCCCTCGCGGACGGTGACCAGGTTCTCGTGCGTCATCAACGCCTTGGCGGGAATATCTCCACTGCCCTCAAAGCGCATGTCGCGGTTGGTGAGGATGCCGCACAGCTTGCCGGTCTTCGGATCCACCACGGGGAAGCCGGAGATCTTGCGCCGCGCCTTGATCGCCAGGACCTCGCTCAGCGGCGTGTCCGGGTTGATCGTCAGCGGGTTGATGACCATCCCGCTTTCATATCGCTTCACCTCGCGCACCTGGTCCGACTGCTCGTCGACGGTCAGGTTGCGATGCAGGACGCCGATGCCGCCGGACTGGGCCATGGCGATGGCCAGCCGACTCTCGGTCACCGTGTCCATGGCGGCCGACACCAGCGGGATATTCAGGCTGATCTCTCGCGTGAACCGGGTGGAGACATCCACCTGGGTGGGCATCACGTCGGACGCCCCCGGCTCCAGCAAAACATCGTCGAAGGTAAGACCTTCGCGGATCTCCATGAGACTCTCCGTTTTGCGGTCCGCGTATAGGGGGTCGGCGGCAACCGGGGCAAGGGGCGTGACGGGGGCGTTCATGCGATTGCGGGGCTCCTGTGTCGATGAGGCGCGGCGGAAAGGCGGAAAGTCGGGGCAAACATCACCCCGTCGCGGTCGCAAGAGGTTTCATCGCGGCCTCGGGCCGAAGACGATGAAATCGCCGTAGGTCGGCTTTTCGACGATCGCGCCGGCCGCAAGGTCGGCGTCCATCCGGGCGAACCCCTCGTCCAGCTCGGCGTCGGACAGGTGCTCAAAGACCGACACCGCCCGCAGCTTCAGCCGGGCAACCGCCCCGGCGATATCGCCCTCGAAGGGCAGCGCCTGGTGGACGACGGCGAGGGTCTTGAAGCCGTTGCCCTCGAAGACTTCGCGGGTCTCCGCCTCAGTGGGGAACATCGCCCGCTCCACGTCCCAGCTGCCCGGGAAGTAACCTCGCCACCAATGGTCCGGGATCCGGTTCCGGAATGTGCTGCGCAGCAGAAGGCGGCCGTCAGGCCTTAGCACCCGGCGGATCTCACGCGCGGCGGCCAGCCTGTCTGTCACGTGGTGCCATGAGAGGAACATCAGCACGAAGTCGGCGGTCGCGTCCGGCCGGGGAATGGCCTCGGCGCGACCGTCCAGGTAGCTCACGGCCGGATGGCGGCTCTCGGCCTCCGCGATACGGCGCATTCCCGCCGCGGGCTCCACGCCATAGATCGGCCCGCCGAACGCCTGGGCCAGGCTCGGCGTGAAGCGCCCTGTGCCCGAACCAAGGTCAATGCCCACAAGCGGTCGCCGGTCGGCGAGGTGCGCGCCGAACGTGGCCATGTAGGCCTGGAGCGCGTCAGCCGGCAGCGCACGGCCCCTGGCGTAGCTCTGGTGCTGCACCCGGTCGTAGTCGACCGGCGCGAGGGGCTTGGCGAGATCTTCGGGTTCCATGTCCAGCTTGTGCCGGAATTGCTGCTTGGCGAAAATCGACTTATCCGTGGCATTATGTTCGAAAAGCTCACAACTGGCCCCCTTCCCTCCCTCAATGCACTGCGGGCGTTCGAAGCCATGGCGCGAACCGGACGGGCGACGCTTGCGGCCGAGGAACTGCACGTGACCCACTCTGCGGTCAGCCGTCAGGTCAAGGCGCTGGAGCAGGCCCTGGGAGTTCGACTGTTCGCCGGGCCGAAGCATCGGCTGGAACTGACCGCCGCCGGCCGCGACCTGCTGCCCGCCCTCACCGAAGCCTTTGACATGATCGCGGCCGCCGTCCGCCGCACGCGTGTGGGTGGGGAAGACCTGCACGTGGCGGTCAACGCCTCGATCTCGGTGAAATGGCTGATCCCAAGGCTTGCCGCCTTCCAGGCCGCGCACCCCGATATCCGGCTGCACCTGTCGGAACTGGCCTCGCACGCCACCTCGCATCGGGGCGCCCAGGCCGTGCTGCGGATCGTGCCCACCAGCCGGCTGTCGGATCCACTCTGCACACCGATCATCCGCAACGCGCTCGGCGTCGTCATGTCGCCGGACCTGGCCGAGCGCTGCGCCGACAACCTGCTCGGCGCGCCACGGCTGGCCGCCATCACCCATCCAGACGCCTGGTCGATTTTCGCCGAGCTGGCGGGGATCGAGCTCCCGCCCGCGAACGAACGCCCCTTCGCACACGTCCATTTCGCTATGGACGCAACCCTCGCCGGCCTTGGCGCCGCCGTCGTGTCCTGGCCGCTGTGCCTCAGCGAGGTCGCGGCTGGCCGCCTGGTTGCGCCCCTGGGCTTCCGCCGCTCGGAAAGCGCGCTGGCCCTGCTGGCGGCCCCCGGAGCCGAGAGCCGGGCGCTGGACCGGTTCCGCGACTGGCTGGTCGCCGAGGGCGCCGCAACGCCAGAGCCGCCTAGCGTCCCTTGAAGCCCGTCGCCACGAGGAAGACTTCAGAGGAGTCCTGACGGCTGGCCTTGGGCTTGACGTTCTTCACATCGGTGAAGTGGCGCTTCAGATGGGCGATCAGCTGGTCCGAGCCGCCGCCCTGAAAGGACTTGGCGACGAAGGTCCCGCCGGGCTTGAGCACCTCGAGCGCGAACACGATCGCCGCCTCGATGAGCCCGACGATCCGAAGGTGATCGGTCTCGCGGTGACCGACGGTATTGGGCGCCATGTCCGAGAGCACCACGTCAGGGGCGCCCCCCAGCAGCTCGATCAGCAGCGGCGGGCATTCCGGATCGGTGAAGTCCATCTGGACGATCTTCGCCGGCGGCAGGGGATCCACCGGCAGCAGGTCGACGCCGACGATCTGGGTGACGCCGCGCAGGATCGCGATCTGGGTCCAGCCGCCCGGGGCCAGGCCCAGGTCCACCACCCGTGCGCCAGGCTTCAGGAAATGGAACCGGTCGTCGATCTCGGTGATCTTGAAGGCCGCGCGGCTGCGGTAGCCCATGGCCCGGGCCTTGGCCGAGAACGGGTCATTCACCTGGCGCGACAGCCAGGCCTGCTGCGACGGCGTTCGCTGCTTGGCGGTCTTCAGGCGCGCGGGCTTGCCGCGGCCGCCCTCCTGGCCGCCGGTGGGCAGCTTGACCATCCGTTTGCGCGGCGGCGGGGTCGGTGGTTCGCTCATTCGGACCCGTTGTGTCTGGAGGCGCCCCGCCCGCGGCGGCGCTTGCGACGACGACCTTGCCCCCGTTCGGACATCAGCGACAGCAGGATCCCTTCCCGCAGCCCACGGTCGGCGACCCGGACACGGTTGCACGGCCAGAGTTCCTGCACGGCCTGCAGGATGGCGGCGCCCGCCAGGACCAGATCCGAGCGGTCCGGGCCGATGCAGGGCTGGGCGGCCCGCTCGGACGCATTGAGCGCCAGCAGGGTTCCGGCCGCGGCCTCGCACTGCTGGCGGGTCATCCAGATGCCGTCGACCCGGTTACGGTCGTAGCGTGGCAGCCGCAGGTGCATGCCGGCCAGGCTGGTAATCGCCCCGGATGTGCCGACCAGATGCGCGCGGTCCGCCTCGAAGACGGGTTTCATGGGGTCGGCCCGCCGGAACGCGGAGATCTGCGCCTTCACATGCTCGACCATCTCGCGGAACCAGCTTTCGGTGGCGACTTCCCCCTCCGGGAACCGCTCGGCCAGGGTCACGACGCCGATGGGGACGGAGAGCCAGGCCCGCACCGGAGGCGGGGCGCCGGGCGTCGCGGCCTTGAGGTCGACCCACGACAGTTCGGTGGAGCCGCCGCCCACATCCACGACAAGGGCGGCGTCCTGGCGATAGTCCAGCAGGTTGAGACAGCCGGTGACCGACAGCTTGGCCTCTTCCTGGGGCGTGATGATCTGCAGCTTCACGCCGGTCTCGTTGGCGACGCGGTTCACGAAGGCCTGGCCATTCTCGGCGATCCGGCAGGCCTGGGTGGCGATGGCGCGGAACTTCACCACCCGTCGCCGGCGCACCTTCTCTCCGCTGACCTTCAGGGCCGCAAGAGCGCGATCCATGGCTTCTTCCGACAGCCGCCCGCTCTGCGAGAGCCCCTCGCCAAGCCGCACGATCCGCGAATAGGCCTCGACCACGCGAAACCCCCCGTAGCTGGGCGTGGCGATCAGCAGGCGGCAGTTGTTGGTCCCCAGGTCCAGGGCCGCATAGCAGGGCTGTTCGCCCGCAGACTTCTCCGGACCACGGCTCGCGGGTCCGGGCGCACGCGGCGCCTCATTCATGGACTGTCTTTCGTCCTGCGCAGACGCGCGCACATCTGGCGCGCCTGATTTCGCGGCGACTGTAGCAAGCGGCGGGGCCGGCCGGAAGACGACGCTTGTGTGACCGCGCCGCGACATTACGTTCACCTTCCAGTCAGAACGGCGGTGTAGAATTCACGGCATGAACTCGCGACTCGCCAAATTCACGATCGGCCAGGTCGTCCGCCACCGCGTGTACCCGTTCCGCGGCGTGATCTTCGACGTCGATCCGATGTTCTCGAATACCGAGGACTACTGGCTCTCGATTCCGGAACACATCCGTCCGCACAAGGACCAGCCGTTCTACCACCTGCTGGCCGAGAACGACGAAAGCGCCTACGTCGCCTATGTTTCCGAACAGAACCTGTTGCCGGACGACACCGGGCAGCCGGTCGGCCATCCGCAGGCCTCGCTGATCTTCGAGACCTTCGACGAGGGCCAGTATCGCCTGCGCCACGGGATCGGCCACTAGCGCAGGTTCTGCGCATGGATCATCCGCGAAACTGAGATTTCCAGGGCGAGTTCGGACGGAACTTCCGCGTCAAAGGGGCCATTCTGGGTCCATGAACCCGGATGCTCCTGACCTGTCTCTCCCTACCGGCGCGCGGCCCGACTGGACCGTCGATCAGCGCTGGGACCTCTACAGCGACGCCGATCATGCGGTCTGGCTCGAACTCTACGAACGACAGGCCGCGCTTCTGCCGGGCCGCGCCTGCGACCCCTTCCTGCGCGGGCTTGAGGCGCTGGACCTGCACGGCGCGGGCATCCCAGACTTCGGGCGCATCAATAAGGAGCTGAAGCGGCTGACAGGCTGGACGGTGGTGGCGGCGCCTGGCCTGGTCCCTGACGCTGTTTTCTTCGACCACCTGGCCCATCGCCGCTTCCCGGCCGGCCGGTTCATCCGCAAGGCCGGGGAACTGGACTACCTGCGCGAGCCCGATGTCTTCCACGACATCTTCGGGCATGTGCCGATGCTCACCGACCCCATCTTCGCCGACTACATGCAGGCCTATGGCCAGGGCGGACTGAGGGCTCTGGGCCTGGGCCGGCTGCACAATCTGGCCCGGCTGTACTGGTACACTGTCGAGTTCGGCCTGCTGCAGACACCGCAGGGCCTGCGGATCTACGGCGCGGGCATCGTCTCGAGCCGGACGGAAACGCTCTTCGCCCTCGAGGCCCCCTCGCCCCATCGGATCGGCTTCGACCTGGAACGGGTGATGCGCACGACCTACCGGATCGACGACTTCCAGCAGACCTATTTCGTCGCGCCGTCGCTGGCGGCCCTGCGGGACGCCACGCTGGAGGATTTCGGCGCGCTCTACGCCAGTCTGGCGCGCGCAGGCGACCTGGCCGTCGACAGCCTGCTGCCCACCGACCGGGTGCTGACCCGGGGAACCCAGGACCATGCCCGCCGCGCAGGGCGGCAGGCGGCCATAGCCTAGTAGTCCTTGCGCCAGCGCACCGCGAGGCGGTTGCCGGCCTGGCCGGCAAGGCGGGAGAGGATCGACAGGTTCTTGCGGATGCGCCACTCGACCTGGGCGGATGGGCCGTCGCGACCGCCGCCGGTCAGCTCGATATAGACATCGTCAGTCAGGTACTTGCCGCCTGATACGGTCACGCCCGTCTGATCTCCGCCGCCGAAGGCCAGGCGATCAAGTCCCGCGAAGCTCTTGAGATTGCCGATCACGTCGAGACCGCCCCCGCCCGTCAGGGACGACAGCGCCGAGGCGAGCTGGGCCGCCTCTACCGGCGAGAGCTGCGAGGCCGACCTCTCGAACAGCACCTTGGCCAGCACCTCGTCGTTGGGCAGGCTGGGCGAAGAGGCCAGCGTGATCTCCGGACGCGCCGCTGTTCCCCGGATCCGAACCGTCACGGTGAGCGTCGGGTCTTCCCTCACCGCATCGAGCTGCAGCCGGATGTTCTGCGGGCGGCTGGACAGGTAGACGACGCTGGTCTGGTCGAATTCGAAGCGCTTGCCTGCGAAGTCGTAGTCCCCGCGAACCACCCGCGCGGTCCCGGTCAGGTCGGCGTTGGCTGTCGTCCCGCCCACGTGGGCATCCAGCGAAAGCTCCACGTCGAGGCCGCGGCCGCGCAGGAACACCCGGCGGGGCGCCTTCAGCTTCACATCCAGCGCCCAGCCATCCCCCTTCTTGCGCGCCCCGGCAAAGGCCAGGGGCAGGTCGTCCGGGCGGTTCACTTCCTTCACGTCCATGGCGACCACGCCACTCGGGACCGGCGGGTCGGCGGCCACGTCGGCGCGATCGATGGTCAGGTCGCCGGTCAACTTCACCTTGCCGTCCGCGGCGCGGTTGATAGTGGCCTCGCCGGTGGCGGTGGCCGTCGCCGTCTCGTTGTCGATCAGCCGGAAGCCCTTGAGATCGAGCCGGAAGCTGGAGACACCGTCCGGCGCCAGACTGATCCGGCCCAGGCCGCTCAGGCTGCCCCCGCGCCCGTCCGAACCGCGGGCCTCGGTGACATTGACCGAGCCTTCGTTGAACACCGCCTTCAGGGCCACGTCGCGCAGGGTCAGGCCGCTGGCGCCATCGTCAAACCTGCCGCGCTCCACCGAGACCTGGCCCGATGCCTCGGGCCGGGCCAGGGATCCGCCGACGACGCCCTCCGTTCGCACAAAGCCGGACAATGAGCGCTCGCCGCCTATGGCCAGTTCCCACAGCGGCCGCACCTCGCCCTCGGCGAAGAAGCGGCCCCGCATCGGACGCTGCCGGGCGATGGCCACCCGGAACGGCCGCGCCGAGGCTTCCGCCGGAAGCACGAGGTTCGCATTCGCCTTCAGGCCCTGCCCGTTGGTGGTCGCGACGTCGAGCGTGATCGTACTGTCGGACAGCCGTCCCCGCAGCGTGCCGTCCATGCCCTGAGCCGCCGGGGTCCCCCGTCCCCGTGCGTCCGAGAGTGTGGCGTCCAGCGTTCCGTCCAGCCTCGCGCCGCGTCCCTGCACAGCCAGGGTGGCGTCAATGCGCCCGTCGAAGTCGGAGTCGAACAGGTTCAGTCCCATGGAGGCCACGCGGGCGCGCACATCGGTTGCCTCGCCCTTGAGGATCGCGTCCAGATCCAGCTTCCCGCCGTCCGATCCGGCGAGGCGGATACGGGCGGACTTGTCCGCTCCGCCAAAGCGGAATGAGGCGGTCTCCACCGTGTGCAGGTCGCGCCCGCCCAGGGTTCCCATGCCATCCAGGGTCAACTGGTAGCCCGGCTCCGCCTCAGTGAGCACGCCTGCGCCCTTGATCGTCCACGCCCCCTGCCCGGACGCGCCGCGTGCGTCCACGGCATAGGGCAGCCGCGCCAGGGGCCCGTCAGCGCTGAGCCGCGCGCTGCGAATGGTGACGGGCGAACCCGGGGGCCGGACGTTCTCGGCCTGGAGGTTCAGGATCCCGCGGGCTGCGCCGTCCGTGGCCACGATCTTTGCCGTTCCGGCCACGCGTCCGGCTTCGAGGAAGGCGCCTTGTGTGATCTCGACCGAAAGGTCGGCCGCCGATGGCCCGCGATTGCGCAGCGACAGCTCGCCCTGACCCCTGAATCCGCCAGCGTTGATGGACAGGTCCGTAAGGTCGACTCCGCCCGCGGGGAACCGGAAGTCCGACCGCGCCTGCGCCGGGCCGTAGCCGCTGGCGGCCGTGAGCGCGACCGCGCCGCTGGATCCGTCCGCCTGCCGCAGGAAACTCAGAACCAGGCGGGCATCCTTCAGCGGCAGCCGGGGAATGTCGATCTGTTCCAGGTCCGCCACCAGGTCCAGCCTCGGCGCGGACACCGAGCCCGTGACGCCGCCTGTTCCCCGCGCCTTGCCGGTGATCTCCACGGGTCCGGCTCGGAACGGTCCGGTGGCGCTCCAGTCCGCCTTGAACGCGAGTGCGCCCGTCTTTTCCATGACGCCGGCGGCATTCACCGACAGGGCCGCGCCGTCCAGGCTGGCCTTGCCGACCGCCAGTCGGCCTTCGCGCCAGTCGGCCCTGGCCTGCAGCCTGGGCTTGCCGCCCAGCATCCGGTCGATCTCAGCGACCCCGAGCGCGAAACGGTCGCCGCGGGCGTCCAGGGTGATCGACCAGGGCGCGCTGGCCTTCGACTGCGAGGCGGTCACATCGAGCGTCGCGGCCCCGGCAGCCCCCAGCCGTGCGGCTGTCAGGTTGGAGACCTGCGCTCGGGCCTTGAAACTGACCGCGCCCAGCAGGCCGCGCCCGCCGCTGGCCTGCACCTTCAGGCCTCGCCCCGTCACGTCCAGTCGGCGCAGCAGCAGTTGTCCATTGGCCAGCCTCGCGCCTTCGATCACGGCTGTCGGCGCGCCGCCCAGTATGGCCGCGGCGAAGCCCGCGCCTGCGCCGCCCGCGCCGGCCAGGCTGGCCTTCACGGACAGGCCGCGCTTGTCGCCCGAAAGCTCGACCGGCCCCGCGACGCGGGCCAGCCCGTAGCCCTCGACGCCTGCGTCCGCCAGGGCGGTCGTGCCGGCGAAGCGCCAGTCCGCGGCCTTGCCTCGCAGCAGACCCGCGACCTGCGCGCGCCCCATGCGGGGCCCGCCCACGAGCCGGTTCAGCGATGGCGCCTGGACGTCCAGCCGGATCCCCTGTTGCGAGAGCGTCATCTTGCCGAGGTCGCCTGCCCCCCAGGCGTGCGCTGTCAGGCCCTCCGACAGCACACGGGCGTCCAGCGCGTACTGGCCGTCGCGCATCCTGCGGCCGGCGAGGCCGAACCGGAGGTCCCCGCCCAGACGCTGGGCGTAGGGCTGGGTGAGTGTCGAGGCCGCGAGGCTGAGACGACCTCCCGCCTGACCGCCGAGCCGGTCCCATGCGCCCTTCGCCGAGAGGGGTGTCGTGGCGCCGGAGGTGGCCGTGGCGGTAAAGGCGCCCGCGGAGACAGAACCCTGGGCGAGGATCGAGAGCCTGAACGGCCGGTCCGGGGGCAGGCCGGCCGCCCCGGCCAGCGCCCCGCCCTGCGCCTCTTCCGCATCGGCGGCCAGTCGAAGCGGCCCGGCCTTGGCGAAGGCGAAGTCGGCGGTGAGGTGATCTCCCTCATGGAGGCGACTGGCCGCACGAAGCCTGCCCTGGCTCGACCCGCCCCGCTCGAGGTCCAGCGCCAGGTCCAGGTCATAGTCGCCACGCCGGTAGCTGAACGCCGGATCGAGCAGCAGGCGCGTGCGCGCCCGGTCGATGTGGAATGCGACCGGAAGCGCCCGGTCCTTGCCCTTGGGCTCCAGCGTGGGGCGGCGGAGCACGCGCACGGTCTCGGCCTCGACCAGGGTGGCCACGAAGCGCCGGCGCACCAGCTGGGCGTAGTTCCAGGACAGGTGGACGTTGCGGGCCTCAAGCCAGACGCCCTTCTCGTCGCGGATGGTCAGCCGGCGGGCGTGGGCGTCCCGCCATATATCGCCGCTCAGGCCCTCGATCTTCAGTCGGCCGAAACGCCCCAGCTTCAGTCCGTCGGTGCGCGCCTCGATCAGCAGGCGGACCTGCGGGATCAGCACGACATAGCGGGTGGAGGCCAGGGCGGCGGCCAGCAGGATCAACAGCGCGGCCACGGCCACGAAGACCTTCTTGCGAAGGCTCATCCGCCGCTGCAACGGCGGCGGCGGCGTTTCGTCCGGCGCGCTCAAAAGCTCTGCCCGATGCTGACGTAGACCTGGAACGCAGGCTCCCCCCGGCGGCGCGCAACCGGCGTGGCGAAGTCGATCCGGATGGGGGCGAAGCCGAGGTTGTAGCGGATGCCGACGCCGGCGCCGACGGCGAGGTCCTGCAGATCGATGGGTCCGCTGGAGCCCACGGCGCCGACATCGGTGAACAGGGCCACGCCCCACTGCGGGGTCAGGTCGCGCCGCACCTCGAACGACGACTCCAGCAGGAACACGCCGCCCCTCGGCGTGTTGTCGGCCAGCCGTGGCCCCACCGCCTGGTAGGGGAACCCCCGCACCGAGCCCCCACCGCCTGCGTAGAACCGCTGGGACGCCGGGATCTGGTCGACCATGCCGTTGATGATCCGGCCCAGCTTGAGGCGCGCGGCGATGACCGTGTGGGCGCTCTTGTCCAGCGGCAGGTAGTAGACGCCCTGGGTCTCGACCCGCAGGTACGGCAGGTTGGTGTCGCCGGTGATCAGGGTCGGCTCGAGGCGCCCGCTGAGCCGCCAGCCCCGGGTTGGGTTCAGGGGATCGTTGGACCGGTCCAGCAGAACGTCGCCCAGGGCCGCCACAGTCACCAGATCGCGCCCGAGCGTGGTCAGCGCGACCGACCTGAGCTCCTTGGTCCGCGTCGCATCCAGCGAGAGGCCGGCGGTGACGTAGGACGTCCGTCCATAGCGCCGGGTCACGTCGGCGGTGACGCCGGCCCCGGTCTCGTCATAGGCGTCGGTCTCGATCCGGTAGGCCGCGACGCCGGTCTTCAGGGTCTGCTGCGGCCGCTTCCAGTGCGGCAGCGACAGGGTCACTCCGGCCCGCGTGTCACGGTCCGACACCTGGCCGAACAGGGCCAGGGTATCGGCCCTGCGAAGCCGATTATAGTGGGTCCAGCGGGCGTTCACCCCGGCGCCGTCGCTGGTCGAATAGGCCGCGCCGCCCTCGATGCTGCGCGGCTTGCGCTCCGACAGGCTCACCACGACCGGCCGCAGCCCCTCGGCCGTGGCGCTCGCGGGGGGCGAGAGGGCCACCGTGGCGGCATCGTAGACGCCGGTGTCCAGCAGGCGCCGTTCGAGTTCGGCCACGTCCTCCGGATCGTAGACGTCGCCCGGCGACCAGGGCGCCAGGCGACGCAGGAACTCGGGGCGGCTTCGTCCCTCCCCCTGAATATCCAGGCCGTCCAGGCGGACCAGAGGGCCGGCAGCGATGCGATAGGTGGGCAGGACCGTCCTGTCCGCATGGTCGACCACCACCTCCCGGGGCTCGACCTCGGCGTCGGCGTAGCCGCGCTTCTGCACGGCCGCGACGACCCGGCCTTCGGCGGCGATCACGTCGGCGGCCCGGCCGGGGGCCCCGGCCTTCAGCGCCATGGCCTCGACGGCGTCTGCCTGGGCCTGAGGATCGGGCGGGGTTCCCTGCCAGGCCAGGGCCGGCGCCCTGAGCTCGAACCGCGGGCCGGGAGCGATCTGGACGATGGGGCGCGGCGGATCGGCCTCAGTAACCTCGGGCTCGACCTGATAGGCGTAGTAGCCCTCCGACCGCAGCAGGGCGATGGCGTCCTCGGCGGCGGCGCGGGCCCGGCGGCGCGCCTCGAAGCGGTTCTCGATCGGCCGGTCAGTGTCGCCGATGACCTTCTGTATGGTGTTGCGCAGACCCGGGTCCATGTCGCCCTGGACCACGGCGCGGGGCTCCGCGGCCATGGTCAGACCCGGAGCGCAAAGGGCCGCAGAGGCGGCGACGGCGTACAGCAGTCGACCCAAGCCAGAATCCTCGCGCGTGCGCCCCTTGCGCCGGGTTTAGACGCACTGCAGCAATGTGTCATCCGTCGGCCGCGCCGGGCGGCGCCTAAAAATTGGGCGCCGGCCTTCCGGGAGGGACTGGAGCGACGAATTTCGAGGCCGCGCTTCCGGCAGGCCCATAAGCGTCCTACAGATTCAGCCAGATAACGCGAAGGGGTTGGGATCGAACGTGAGCGTCAGACGGGACGAACCAACAATCGAGGTCGGCGACCCCTCAGGGCCTTACGATGAAATGGCGGCCCCGGCCGGCGGAGTACGGTCGCACTATTCCGCCCTGGACGCCCGGATCTCGACCCTGACGCCCGACGAACTGGCCGAACGACAGAAGACCCAGGAACGCTTCTTCCTGCTCCAGGGCATCACGTTCACGGTCTACGGCGCCGAGAGCTCCACCGAGCGGATCATTCCGACCGACATCCTGCCGCGGATCATCCCGGCCGCCGAATGGGCTCGTATCGAGGCCGGCCTGACCCAGCGCCTCCGCGCGCTGAACATGTTCCTCGCCGACATCTACTCCGAGCAGAAGATCCTGATGGACGGCGTCGTTCCCCGGGAACTGGTCCTGCAGGCCCCGTCATACCGGCGGGAAATGCAGAACCTCTATGTGCCGCACAAGGCCTACGCCAACGTCTGCGGATCGGACCTGATCCGCCAGCCGAACGGCGAGTTCGCGGTGCTGGAAGACAACCTGCGCGTCCCCTCGGGCGTCTCCTACATGCTGGCCAACCGCGAGGCGTCGAAGCGGGTGTTTCCCGGCACGTTCCGCGGCGCGGGCGTGCGCTCCATCGACCGCTATCCCGACATGCTGCTGACCACGCTCAAGAGCATGGCCGCGGACTGGCGGCCCAACCCGCAGGTCGCGGTGCTGACGCCAGGCGTCTACAACTCGGCGTACTACGAGCATGCCTATCTGGCGCGGCTCATGGGGGTGCCCCTGGTCGAGGGCCGCGACCTCGTGGTCCACGAGAACATGGTCTACATGCGGACCACCACCGGCCTTCGACGGATCGACGTGATCTATCGCCGGGTCGACGACGACTTCATCGACCCCCTCACGTTCCGCCGGGATTCGTCCCTCGGCGCAGCGGGTCTGTTCAACGCCTATCGGGCCGGCAACGTGGTGATCTGCAACGCGCCGGGCACAGGGGTCGCCGACGACAAGGCTGTCTACGCCTATGTGCCCGAGATCATCCGCTACTACCTGAACGAGGATGCGATCCTGCCCAACATCGAGACCTACCTCTGCCGCGAACCGGCCCAGCTCAGTCATGTCCTGGCCAACCTGGACAAGCTGGTGGTCAAGGCGGTGGGCGCGTCCGGGGGCTATGGCATGCTGGTCGGCCCGCACTCGACGAAGGCCCAGCAGGACGAGTTCGCCGCCGCGCTGAAGGCCGATCCGGCCAACTACATCGCCCAGCCCACGATCCAGCTGTCGACCGCGCCCTGCCTGATCGACCATGCCGTGGAACAGCGCCACGTCGACCTGCGCCCGTTCATCCTGTCCGGCGAGAAGATCATTGTGACGCCGGGCGCCCTCACCCGCGTGGCGCTGAAGAAGGGTTCGTTGGTCGTCAACTCAAGCCAGGGTGGCGGATCGAAGGACACCTGGGTGCTGGCCGAAACGAAGGGGTCCGCCCGATGATGCTCGCCCGCGTGGCCGACAGTCTCTACTGGATCGGCCGTTATGTGGAACGCGCCGAGCACATGTGCCGGCTTTCCGACGTCATGCTCAACGCCACACTCGACCGCTCGGATGCGGCCAACCTGGTGGCCAGCATCGCCCTCTCCGCCGTCGGCGACCCGGAGATGGCCAAGGCCAAGACGCCCTATGACGCGGCCCTGGCGCTGGCGCTGGACCGCACCGACCACCTGTCGATCTATTCCTCGATCGCCATGGCCCGGGAAAACGCCCGGCAGGTTCGCGACCAGATCACCACCGAGACCTGGGAACGTCTGAACCTGATCTATCTGCGCATGAACGACCCGGCCGCGCGCGGCTCGTTCGAGGGCGGCTCGCAGCTGTTCCTGCACGACACCATCGCCGACCTGCACCTGTTCAAGGGCGCCGGCGACGCCACCATGAGCCACGGCGAGGGCTGGAGCTTCCTGCTGCTGGGCGTCTATCTCGAACGCGCCCAGCTGATCGGATCGCTGCTCGAGGTGGTGTTCGGCGAAGGCCGCAAGCGCAAGCCGGTCACGGATCACTTCGCCCTGACCAGCGTCCTGCGGATGGGCTGCGCGCTGGAGCCCTACCTGCGGGTCTACACCGCCGAGATGCAGCCCCGCTACATCCTGGAATTCCTGACCCTGGACGAGGATTTCCCGCGCTCGATCCGGTTCTGCACCGACCAGATCGAGACCCACCTGTCGGCCATCATCCGGCACGCGGGCATGGCCGGCCGGGTCGGGCCCGACCGCCTTGCGGGCCGGCTGCGGGCGCGCCTGCAGTACGCCGACATGGACGAACTTGAGACCCTGGGGGCCAGTCCGTTCCTCAAGACGGTGCTGGACGAGTGCTCGGCGATTCACCGCAGCCTCTATGACGCCTTCGTCGCCTATCCCCTCGAAGAACGCTTGCCGGCCTAGAAGGACAGAACGTGCTCCTCGAGATCCGCCACGTCACCCAGTACAAGTACGCCGTTCCGGTGCGCGAGAGCGTCATGGAGCTGTGGATGCAGCCCCAGAAGAGCGTCCGCCAGCGGCTGGTCAGCTTCGACCTCGACCTTGACCCGCCGTCGCAGCTGTTCTCCTACGCCGACAGCTTCGGCAACGCCGTCTACCACTTCGATGTGCCGCAGCCGCACGACCAGCTGACGATCACGGCCCGGGCCGCCGTGGAGAGCCAGGCCCCCCCGCCCCTTCCCGCGGCCCTCGACATCGGCGAATGGGACCGCATGCGCTCGGATTTCCTGCGCGGCGAGAACTTCGACTTCCTGCATCCCCATGGCTTTGCCCGCGAGACCGAGGCGCTGCGGCGCTACGAGGCCGATCACAACATCGCCGCGCTTCGCCAGCGCGACCCGCTGACCGCCCTGCTGGCGCTCAACAAGGCGATCTACGAATCCTTCGACTACGAGGCCGGCGTCACCCGCGCCGACAGTCCGATCGACCACGTCCTGGAACAGCGCCGGGGCGTCTGCCAGGACTTCGCCCATGTGATGATCGCCATCTGCCGGTCCTGGGGCGTGCCCGCCCGCTATGTGTCGGGCTACCTGTTCACCGACCGCAAGCATGGCGACCGGTCAGACCCCGACGCGACCCACGCCTGGGTGGAAGTGTTCCTGCCCAGCCTGCGCTGGGTCGGCCTGGATCCGACCAACAACACCATCGCCGGCGAGCGCCACATCGCCTGCGCTGTCGGCCGCGACTATTCCGACGTGCCGCCGTCGCGGGGCGTCTACAAGGGCGAGGCGGAAAGCGAGCTTGTGGTGGGCGTCTCGGTTCGCAAGGCCCGCGCCGCGCTGAGCGACCCGGAGTTCCTGCGCGTGTCACGCCCGGGCCCGCAGGCCAACCGCCGGGTCCAGCCGAACGTCGCCGCCTTCGAGGAACAGCGCCGCCACCAGATGCAGCAGCAACAGCAGTAGGGCGCTGCGGCGGGAGAGCGCTCTTGCGATGACGCTCTGACCCACCGTCCTGGATGGGGCCGAATACCGGCGCGCCGGTGGACCGTCGTAGCCCGCCGCAGCCCGGCCACTATAGCCGGCTTTGCCTCGGCCTAAAGCTTCGGACGGTCCGCCAGGTCCTGACCGGTCAGCTGGTAGTGGACCAGTTCGGCGATGTTGGTGGCGTGATCGCCGATGCGCTCGAGGTTCTTGGCGATGAACAGCAGGTGCGTTCCGTCGCCCACGCTGGTCGGATCAGCGGTCATCCCGGCGACGATCTCGGCCAGCACCGCGTCGTGGCGCTCGTCGATCTCGGTGTCCTTGGCCCAGACGGAATATGCGCCCTGGGCGTCGCCCTGACGGAAGGCGTTGACCACCGCGGCCAGACGATCGGCGGCCAGCCGCCCCAGGGCGACCACGCTGTCCACGCGCGCCGGGTCGGCCGCCGCGGCCATCCGACCGACACGCTTGGCGATATTCTTGGCCAGGTCGCCGCAGCGCTCCAGCTGCATGGCGGTCTTCATGGCCGCGATCGGGCGGCGCAGATCGTCGGCCATCGGCTGTCTCAGGGCGATGAAGCGGATGGCCCGCTTCTCGATCTCGGCATCCTGCAGGTCCAGCGCATCGTCGGCCCGCACCACCTTGGTCGCGGCGGCCAAATCGTGGCGCTGGAAAACATCGATAGCCGCGCGCACCTGCGCCACCGCCAGGTCACCCATCGCCGCGACGTCGTGCGCCATGGCGTCAAGGTCGGCGTCGACAGCTCTGACCGTATGTTCCATCTGGGGCGCTCCTAGCCGAACCGGCCGGTGATGTAGTCGCGGGCCCGGGTGGTGACCGGGTTGGTGAACAGCTGTTCTGTCTCGCCGAACTCGACCAGCTTGCCCAGGTACATGAAACCGGTGTGGTCCGAGAGCCGCGCGGCTTGGCCCATGTTGTGGGTGACGATCACCACCGTGTACTCGGACTTCAGGGCCGCAATGGTCTCTTCCAGACGGGCCGTGGAGATGGGATCGAGCGCCGAGGCCGGTTCGTCCAGCAGCAGGATCTCGGGCTTCACCGCGATCCCGCGCGCCACGCACAGCCGTTGCTGCTGGCCGCCGGACAGTCCCAGCCCCGACTCCTTCAGCTTGTCCTTCACCTCGTCCCAGAGCGCAGCGCGGCGCAGCGATTCCTCGACGCGGTTTGCAAGGTCCGGCTTGGACATCTTTTCGTAGAGGCGGACCCCGTAGGCGACGTTGTCGAAGATCGACATGGGGAACGGCGTCGGCTTCTGGAACACCATGCCGATCCGCGCCCGCAGCGCCGCGACGTTGACCCGCGGGCCGAGAATGTCCTCGCCGTCCAGCAGAACCTCACCCGTCGCCCGCTGGCCCGGATAGAGGCTGTACATGCGGTTGAGCGTGCGCAGCAGGGTGGACTTGCCGCAGCCAGAGGGGCCGATCAGGGCCGTCACAGCATTGGCGGCGAACGAGACGTTGACGTCGAACAGCGACTGCTTGGCGCCGTAGAAGAAGTTCAGGTCTCGAATGGCGAGCTTCACCGTCTCGGGCGGCAGGTCGAGGACCGCCGTCTCCGGCTGGGTGTCGGTCTGGGCGTTCATGAGCGGCGGGGCTCCCGGGCGATCAGGCGGGCAACGATGGTGACGGTCAGCACGGTGGCGGCGATCAGCAGGGCGCCGGCCCAGGCGAGACGGCGCCAGTCGTCATAGGCGCTGAGCGCGTAGTTGAAGATCACCACCGGCAGGTTGGCGGTGGGCTTGGTCATGTCGAGGCTGAGGAACTGGTTGTTCAGCGCCGTGAACAGCAGGGGCGCGGTCTCGCCGCTGATCCGCGCGAAGGCCAGCAGGGCGCCGGTCAGCATGCCCCCCTGGGCCGACTTCCAGATCACCGCCAGGATCGTGCGCCAGACCGGCGCGCCGAGGGCCACGCTGGCCTCGCGCAGGGCCGTGGGCTGGAGGCGCAGGACATCCTCGGTGGTACGGGTGATCACCGGCGCGGCGATCAGGCCCAGCGCGACCGACCCGGCCAGGCCCGAGAAACCCTTCAGCGGGGCGACGAGGATCTCGTAGACGAACAGGCCGACCAGGATCGACGGCGCCGACAGCAGCACGTCGTTCAGGAAGCGGACCACCTTGCCGTAGCGGCTGTCGCGGGCGAACTCGGACAGCCAGGTGCCGGCGAGCACCCCCACCACCACCGCGCCCAGCATGGCCAGCGCGCACATCATCAGCGACCCGAGGATGGCGTTCAGCAGGCCGCCTTCGGACCCGGGCGCCGGGGTCGACTTTGTGAAGATCGCCAGGTCCAGCCCGCCGCCGTCCGGCTTCAGGAACCCGCCGACACCCTGGCTGATCAGCGACCACATGATCGCTGTCAGCGCCAGCAGGGCGACGCCCGTCGCCAGCCAGCAGAAGGTAAGGAAGACGCCCTCCCCGATCCGCCGGGACAGCCGCTGTTTCGCGAAGGCGCTCACAGGTTCGCCTGCCGTCCGATGAGCACGCGGGCGAGCGCGAGCACGGTGAAGGTGATTATGAACAGCACCAGTCCCAGGGCGATCAGCGACGAGGTGTGCAGCACCCCGGTCGCCTCGGCGAATTCGTTGGCGATGGTCGAGGCGATGGTCGAGCCCGAGGCGAACAGCGAGTTCGGGAAGCCATGGGCGTTGCCGATGATGAAGGTCACCGCCATCGTCTCGCCCAGCGCCCGGCCGAGGCCCAGCATCACCGCGCCGATGGCGCCGGTGCGGACGTAGGGCAGGCTCACCTTGCGGATCACCTCGAAGGTGGTCGAGCCCAGGCCGTAGGCGCTCTCGCGCACCTGGGGCGGAATGGTCAGGAACAGCTCGCGGAGCGTCGCGGCCATGAACGGCAGGATCATGATCGCCAGGATCAGCGAGGCCGAAAGTATCCCCGAGCCGTTCGGCACGCCGGTGGTGATCGCTTCCCAGATCGTCCCGGGCTTGGCCGACATCATCAGCGGAACCTGGATGTGCTTGGCGAACCAGGGCGCGAAGACGAACAGGCCCCACATGCCGTAGACGATCGAGGGAATGCCCGCGAGCAACTCCACGGCGGTGCCGATCGGCCGGCGCAGCGGCGCCGGGCAGAGCTCCACCAGGAAGATCGCCACGCCCAGGGCCAGCGGCAGGGCGAACAGCAGCGCAAGGCTGGCGGTGATCAGGGTGCCGGCCACCGCGCCGGCGGCGCCGTAGATCTCCTGCACGGGATCCCATTCGGCGCTGGTCAGGAAGCCGAGGCCGAAATGGGCGAAGGCCGGCCAGCCGCCGACCGCCAGCGAGACGATCAGACCGCCCAGCGCCACCAGCAGGAATGTGGCGGCCCCAAAGCAGATGGCCTCGAACGCCCGGTCCAGACCGGTCCCCCGGGCCGACCGCGGCGCATCGGCCGCCAGGGGCGCAGGCGTGGCTGACGTCATTGGGCGGCGGGCGTGTAGACCGGCTTGCCGTCCGGGCCGACGATCACTGACCAGCTGTCCCGCACGCGGGCCTTCAGGTCGGCCGGAAGCGGCACGTAGGCCAGTTCGCTGGCGGCGGCGTCGCCCCTGGAGAAGGCGCCGTCAAAGAAGGACAGCACGGCCTTGCCGCTGGCGGCGTCGGCCTGGGCCTTGTGCAGGAGCACGAAGGTCGCGCCGGTGATCGGCCAGGCGTTAGCGCCGGGCTGGTTCAGCAGCAGCAGGTAGAAGCCCGGCGCCTTGGACCAGTCGGCGCCGGCGGCGGCGGCGGCAAAGCTCTCGGCGGTCGGCTCAACGAAAGTCCCGCCGGCGTTCTGCAGGCTCACGTGGGCCATGCTGTTCTGCTTGGCGAAGGCGTACTCGACATAGCCGATGGCGCCCGGGGTCTGCTTCACATAGCCGGCGACGCCGTCATTGCCCTTGCCACCCTGCCCGGTCGGCCAGGCGACCGCGTCGCTGGCGCCGACCTTGGCCCACTGCGGGGCGACGGCGGTGAGGTAGCTGGTGAACAGGAAACTGGTGCCCGATCCGTCAGAGCGGTGGACCACCGTGATCGGCAGGTTCGGCAGGGTCAC
>CAUJHW010000089.1 GCA_963205005.1 Pseudomonadota bacterium | reverse complement strand
GACATCTATGTGAACAACCGCCTGGTGGCCCGCGGCGAGGTCGTCATCGTCGACGAGCGCCTGGGCGTGACCATGACGGAAATCATCAAGGACGGCGACGCGGCGGCCTGATGCCGGCCTCGCGTTTGAAGGAGTAGAGATTCATGCGGCTTCTGGTCGTCGGAAAACTGAGCGGACAGCTGTCCACCGCCGTGAAGATGGCGATGAGCGCGGGCGCCAAGGTGAGCCACGTCGAGACCATCGAGCAGGCCACCCATGCGCTGCGGGCCGGCCAGGGGGCCGACCTGCTGATGGTCGACTACGACCTCGACATCGCCGGCCTGATCGCCGCCAACGAGGACGAGCGCATCCGCGTGCCCGTGGTCGCCTGCGGCATCGCCGCCGATCCGAAGCGCGCGGCGGACGCCATCCGCGCCGGGGCCAAGGAGTTCATCCCGCTGCCCCCCGAGGCCAGCCTGATCGCCGCGGTGCTGGCCGCCGTCTCCGACGACAACCGCCCCATGGTGGTGCGCGATCCCAACATGCAGGCGGTGATCTCGCTGGCTGACCAGGTCGCCGCCTCCGACGCCTCGATCCTGATCACCGGCGAAAGCGGCGTCGGCAAGGAAGTCGTCGCCCGCTACGTCCACCAGAAGTCGCGCCGCGCCAACCGGCCGTTCATCTCGGTCAACTGCGCCGCCATCCCCGAGAACCTGCTGGAAAGCGAGCTGTTCGGCCACGAGAAGGGCGCCTTCACCGGCGCTCTGGCCCGCCGCATCGGCAAGTTCGAGGAAGCCACCGGCGGCACCCTGCTGCTGGACGAAATCTCCGAGATGGACACCCGCCTGCAGGCCAAGCTGCTGCGCGCGATCCAGGAGCGCGAGATCGACCGGGTCGGCGGGACCAAGCCGGTAAAGGTGGACATCCGCATCCTCGCCACCTCGAACCGCGACCTGACCCAGGCGGTCAAGGACGGCACGTTCCGCGAGGACCTGCTCTACCGGCTAAACGTCGTGAACCTGCGCCTGCCGCCGCTGCGCGAGCGTCCGGGCGACGTGGTCGCCATGGCCGAGTTCTTCATCAAGAAGTACGCCGCCGCCAACGGCCTGCCCGAGAAGCCGCTGAGCCAGGAGGCCCGTCGCCGCCTGACCGCCCACCGCTGGCCCGGCAACGTCCGTGAGCTTGAGAACGCCATGCACCGGGCCGTGCTGCTGGCCCCCGGTCATGAGATCGACGAGAACGCCATCCGCCTGCCGGACGGCCAGCCCCTGTCGCCGGCCGACCCGCATGCCCGCACGGCCATGGCCGCGGTCACCGCGGCCGAGACCGCCAGCCGCGCCTTCGTCGGCCAGACGGTGGCCGAGATGGAGCAGACCCTGATCATCGACACCCTGGAGCACTGCTTCGGCAACCGCACCCATGCGGCCAACATCCTGGGCATCTCGATCCGGACGCTGCGCAACAAGCTGAAGGAATACAACGAGGCCGGCGTGTCCGTGCCGGCGCCGCAGGGCGCGGCCGCCAGCGCCGCCTAGGATACCCGTCATGGCCGAGGCCTACCGCTTCGACACCGCCCCCTCCCCAGGCCAGGTCTGGGGATGGCTGGCGCGTGGCGAGGTGATGCTGGCGCTCGGCGTCGTGGGCATCGTCGTGCTCATGATCATGCCGATCCCGGCATTCATGCTGGACGTGTTCCTCTCGATCTCGATCGCCACGTCGATCCTGATCCTGATGACCTCGCTGCTGATCAAGAAGCCGCTCGAGTTCACGGCCTTCCCGACCGTGCTGCTGGTGGCGACGCTCTATCGCCTGGCGCTCAACATCACGACGACCCGGCTGATCCTCAGCCACGGCCACGAGGGCGCCCACGGGGCCGGCCACGTCATCGAGACGTTCGGCAAGCTGATGATGGGCGGCAACTTCGCCATCGGCGTGATCGTCTTCATCATCCTGGTGGTGGTGAACTTCGTGGTCATCACCAAGGGTTCCGGCCGGATTGCCGAGGTGGCGGCCCGCTTCACCCTCGATTCCATGCCCGGCAAGCAGATGGCGATCGACGCCGACCTGTCCTCGGGCCTGATCGACACCGACGAGGCCAAGAAGCGCCGCAAGGAACTGGAGCAGGAAAGCACCTTCTTCGGGGCCATGGACGGCGCCTCCAAGTTCGTGCGCGGCGACGCGGTGGCCGGCCTGGTGATCCTGGCGGTCAACGTGATCGGCGGCATCCTGATCGGCGTGATCCAGCACAAGGTGCCGCTCGGCCAGGCCTTCTCGACCTACACGATCATGTCGATCGGCGATGGTCTGGTCAGCCAGATCCCGGCCCTGATCATCTCCATCGCCGCCGGCTTCCTGGTGTCCAAGGCCGGCGTGGAAGGTTCCGCCGACAAGGCTCTGGTCACCCAGCTGGCCACCAACCCGATCAGCCTGGGCATGGTCTCCGCCGCCGCCGGCGTGCTGGCCATCATCCCGGGCATGCCGATCATCCCCTTCGCGCTGCTGTCGATGGGCGCTGGCGTCCTGGCGTGGCGCCGCTCCAAGGCCGCGTCCGAGCCGGAAGTCGTGCAGGTGGTCGAGGCCCCCGCCGAGGCCGAGGACGAGCCGATTTCCCAGACGCTCGCCATTGACGAGATCAAGATCGAGCTTGGCTATGGCCTGCTGCCGCTGATCAACGACCTGGAAGGCCGCCGGCTCACCGACCAGATCAAGGCGCTGCGCCGCACGCTGGCCGCCGACTTCGGGTTCGTGATGCCGTCGGTGCGCATCCTCGACAACATGCGCCTGCCGGCCATGGGCTACTGCCTGCGCATCAAGGAGATGGAGGCCGGCTCGGGCGAGGTCCGCATCGGCCAGATGATGGCCATGGACCCGCGCGGCGGCCAGGTGGAACTGCCCGGCGAGCACATCAAGGAACCGGCCTTCGGCCTGCCCGCCACCTGGATCGACGAAGCCATGCGCGAGGAAGCCACCTTCCGTGGCTACACCATCGTCGACCCGGCCACGGTGATGACCACCCATCTGACCGAGATCCTCAAGGAGAACATGCCGGACCTGCTCACCTATGCCGAGGTCCAGAAGCTCCTGAAGGACCTGCCGCCCGAGCAGAAGAAACTCTCCGAGGACCTGATCCCCAGCGTCGTCACCGCCACCACCCTGCAGCGCGTGCTGCAGGCCCTGCTGCGCGAGCGGGTTTCCATCCGCGACCTGGGCGCCATCCTCGAAGGCATCGGCGAGGCCGCGCCGCACACCTCCTCCATCACCCTGCTGGTCGAACAGGTCCGCGCCCGGCTTTCGCGCCAGCTGTGCTACGCCCACCGCGGCGACGACGGCGCCCTGCCCATCGTCACCCTGTCGGCGGAGTGGGAGAACGCCTTCGCCGACGCCCTGGTCGGTCAGGGCGAGGAGAAGCAGCTGGCCCTGGCCCCGTCCCGCCTGCAGGATTTCATCCGCGGCATCCGCGAGACCTTCGAGCGCGCGGCGCTGGCCGGTGACACCCCGGTCCTGCTGACCAGCCCGATGATCCGCCCGTACGTCCGCTCGATCATCGAACGCTTCCGCGGCCAGACGCCGGTGATGAGCCAGAACGAGATCCATCCCCGGGCCCGCCTGAAGACCGTGGGCTCGCTGTAGTCGCACGCCCGGGTCAGCTTGACCGTCGTTCCCCCGGTTGCGACGACTGTTCTTCAGTCAGCCGGGGGCCATTCCATGATCCATCTTCTCCGGAGCGCCGTCGCGCTCGCCGTGGCCCTGGCCCTGGCCGGCGGCTTCGCGCCCCAGTCGGCCCAGGCCGCGACGCCCGCGGCGAAGACCCCCTACGGCGCCAACAGGGCCGCCGCCGGCAGCTTCGTCCGCGACGGGGTCACGTTCTACTACGAGGTCTACGGCCAGGGTGAGCCGCTGCTGCTGGTGCACGGCAACGGCGGCAGCCTGGGCCTGCTGGCGGCGCAGATCGAGTACTTCAGGGGCCACCGCAAGGTGATCGCCATGGACAGCCGCGACCAGGGCCGGTCCGGCGACAGCGCGGGCCCGATCACCTACGAGATGATGAGCGACGACCTCGCCGCCCTCATCGACCACCTGAAACTTGGCCGCGTGGACGTGCTCGGCTGGAGCGACGGCGGCATCGAGACCCTGCTCCTGGGCCTCCGCCACCCGGACAAGGTCGGCAAGCTGGTGGCCATGGCGGCCAACCTCAATCCCCAGGCGATCTATCCCGAGACCGCCGAGATGGTGGAGGCGTTCCGCAAGTCGATCCCGGCGGACGCCGGCAAGACGGTCGAGGGCCGCCGCGCCCAGAAGATGTTCAATCTGCTGGCCAATGAGCCACACATCGATCCGGCGCGGCTGCGCGGGGTGACGGCCCCCACGCTGGTCATGTCGGGCGACCGCGACGTGATCCTGCTGACCCACACGGTCGAGATCTACGAGAACCTGCCCAACGCGAACCTGGCCGTACTGCCCGACAGCACCCACGCCGCGCCCTACGACAACCCCGCGCTGTTCAACGCCACCGTCGACCAGTTCCTCCGCACCCCCTTCCGCAAGAAGGAACGCATCGCCGACATGGCCGCCTCGATCGAGAAGGCGACGGCCGAGCTTCCGAAGTAGGCACGATCCGCGCGCTGGCGGACCGATCCGTTCTCCGGGCGCGACGCGCGCGCCCCGGACGTGGTCAGAGCCGGGCCATGACACTTTGCGCCGTTGCAGGCCGCCGCAACGGCTGATAGCGGTTCGGCCTCGGGGCGATGCGTCCCGGTTCTTGAGTCCCGGGAAACCGATGCGTCGACCTCTTCAACGACCCCAAGGCCAGAACGCCCAGTTCATCTGGGACCTGCTGACCTTCGAGAAGATGCTGACCGGCACGGTCACCCATCTCGTCTACTGGGCGGGCCTGGGGATCATCTTCGTCGGCGCCTTCGGTGTGATCGGCGCCTCGGTGGGCGTGGCGATCCGGGAAGGCAACATCCTGGGCATCCTGCTGGCCCTCGGCGTCATGGGCGTCGGCCTGCTGGGCGTCGCGGTCGCGGTGCTGCTGTGGCGCGCCTTCTGCGAGTTCTACGTCACCATCTTCCGCATCAGCGAGGACCTTCACGTCCTGCGCCAGGACGTGGAAGCCGAGCGGGCGCGTCAGAGCAAATAGTCACCGCGAGACGCGGCGCAGGCCCAGTTCGTCCAGGGCGGCGGACTCGCGGCGGCCCTCTTCCTTGCGTTCGCCGGCGCGGATGTTGTCGGCGATCTGCTCGTACTTCTTCTGGGCCTCGAAGGCCTCGGCCAGAGCGTCGCGGGCGCCCTGCTCTTCCAGCAGGATCACGTCGATCTCCGACTGGGCGTTCGCCTTGCGCACGCGCAGCGCCTGAAGGAACCCGGCGCGATAGATCCCCGCCTGCGCCTCCTGCGCCGAGAACTCCGCCTCGGCCTCGCCCTCGGCATGCAGCATCGCCAGCTTCAACTCGGCGGCGACCCGGCGGTCGACGATCTCCGACAGGCGCTTCTGCAGCACCTCGGCCTCATAGCTCGACAGTTTGATAAGCGACTTGGCCCAGGACACTTAGCCGGCTCCGTTCAGGATATCGTCGAGGCCGGCGAAGGAGGCCTCGAGGCTCGAGGCGTCGTCCTTGTCCTGCGACAGGAACTGCTCGATGGCGGGGTTCAGCGCGATGGCGCGGTCGATCAGCGGGTCGGCGCCGGCGCGGTAGGCGCCGATGCGGATCAACTCCTCCATGTTGGCATAGGCGCTCATCGCCTCGCGGGCCTGCCGGACAACATCGCGTTCGTGCGGCTGCTGGCAGCCCGGCATGGTCCGGCTGATCGACTTGAGCACATTGATCGCCGGGAAGCGGCCGCGCTCGGCGATGGCCCGCTCCATGACGATGTGGCCGTCCAGGATCCCGCGCACGGCGTCGGCGATCGGCTCGTTGTGGTCGTCGCCGTCGACCAGCACCGTGAACAGGCCGGTGATCGGGCCGGCCTTGGTGCCGTCCGGGCGGATGGGACCGGGACCGGCCCGCTCCAGCAGCTTCGGCAGCTCGGTGAAGACCGTCGGGGTATAGCCCTTGGTGGTCGGCGGCTCGCCCGCGGCAAGGCCGATCTCGCGCTGGGCCATGGCGAAGCGGGTGACCGAGTCCATCAGGCAGAGGACTTCCAGGTTCTGGTCGCGCAGGAACTCGGCGATGGCCATGGTCATGTAGGCCGCCTGGCGCCGTTTCAGGGCGGGCTCGTCGGACGTGGCGACCACGACGATGGCGCGCTTCAGCCCCTCTTCGCCCAGGGTCTCCTCGATGAACTCGCGGACTTCCCGGCCCCGCTCGCCGATCAGGCCCACCACCACCGCGTCGCAGTCGGCGTTCTTGGCCAGCATCGAAAGCAGCACCGACTTGCCGACGCCGGAGCCGGCGAAGACACCAAGGCGCTGACCGCGACAGCAGGTTGTGAAGACGTTCATCGCCCGCACGCCCAGATCCAGCCGTTCGCCGACCCGGGCGCGGGCGTGGGCGGACGGAGGGGCGGCGCGCAGCGGATAGGCGGCGATGCCCTGCGGCAGCGGGCCCTTGCCGTCGATGGGCTGGCCGAAGCTGTCGACGATGCGGCCCAGCCACGCCTTGGTCGGGCGCACGGCCGAGCCCAGCGGCTGGATGCGGATCTCGGCGCCCGGCGCCACGCCCTCCACCGCGCCGAACGGCATCAGCAGGGCGCGGTTCTCGCGGAAGCCCACCACCTCGGCGGCGACGGGCTTGTCATTGAACCGGGTGATCTCGGCGCGCGCCCCGACGGCCAGGCGCGACAGTCCGCCGCGCGCCTCGATCAGGAGGCCGTTCACGGCGGCGACGCGCCCGGAAACCGTCAGTGGATCCAGCCGCTCGACAGCGGCCACAAGGCTCTTCACGGGCGCCCCTCGACTACGGCGCCGACATTCGTCCTGCGTCGCTTAAGGGGTGGTGAAGACCGGGCCTCAGTGGATGTCGGACAGCAGGTTTTTGGACGTGGCGCGACGACGCAGGTCGGCGGCCTTCTCGCCCAGCGCGCCCGTCGCGGCCCGGGCTTCGTCCATCAGGTCGTGACCCTTGGCCCGGGCCTCCTCGACCAGGGCCTGGCCCCGGCTGCGGGCGTCGTCGATCAGGGGGCCGGCGGTCTCGGCGATCCGGTCGCGGTTGCGCCAGGCGACGGCGCCGGCCACGCCCAGCAGCAGCGCGCCCATCAGCATCATCGGGTTGCGGCGGGCGAAGCGAAGCGCCGGGGCGGCCATGGCGGCGGCGGGCTTCAGCGCGTCGCGACGCAGCGGCAGGCGATAACGGGCAAGGATATCGGAACGGTCGGTCATGGGGCTCTCCAGTCGGTCTGTCCCGACCACAACCCCTTGCGCAGCAAGGCGTTCCCGCGCCCCGCTTCGCGCCCTCTGTCCAATCACGAAAGATTCATCGCCCGTGAGAGTCCTCATCGGACCGGCAGCGCTTGAGTCCGATTCTCAAATCAGATTAACGATTCGGGACGAGGGGCCAGCACCATTAACCAGTCTTAAAGAACGATCGAGGCAGGTTAACGCGAACGACGTGGGCGGGTTCGTCAGAATTCGCTGGGGAATGCGGGACGCGGTAGGAGAGCCGAATGCGCGTATTGTTGATCGAGGACGACAGCGCCACCGCGCAAAGCATCGAGTTGATGCTTAAATCCGAAGGTTTCAACGTCTATACGACGGACCTTGGTGAGGAAGGCGTCGATCTGGGCAAGATCTACGACTACGACCTCATCCTGCTGGACCTGAACCTGCCCGACATGAGCGGCATGGACGTCCTGCGGACCCTGCGTGTCGGCAAGATCAATACCCCGATCATGATCCTGTCGGGCACCGCCGAGATCGAGACCAAGGTGAAGACCTTCTCGGGCGGCGCTGACGACTACATGACCAAGCCCTTCCACAAGGACGAGCTGGTCGCCCGCATCCACGCTGTGGTCCGTCGCTCCAAGGGTCACGCCCAGTCGGTCATCAAGACCGGCGACATCGTGGTCAACCTGGACGCCAAGACGGTCGAAGTCGGCGGGATGCGCGTGCACCTGACCGGCAAGGAATACCAGATGCTCGAGCTGCTCTCCCTCCGGAAGGGCACCACGCTCACCAAGGAAATGTTCCTGAACCACCTCTACGGCGGCATGGACGAGCCCGAGCTGAAGATCATCGACGTGTTCATCTGCAAGCTTCGCAAGAAGCTGGCGGCGGCCGCCGACGGCAAGCACCACATCGAGACGGTCTGGGGCCGCGGCTATGTCCTGCGCGACCCGCATGAGGCGATGGCGACCGTCGCCGCCTGATACGGTCAGACAATCCGGAACTGCGACGCCCCGCCCTCGTGCGGGGCGTTTTCCGTTTGGCCGCGGCGCTCAGCGTGCGGGGGCCGCGGGCACGGTGAAGCGCAGGGTCGCCCCGCCGTCGCCCGGCGCCTCGGCCCAGATCTGGCCCCCGTGTCCCTCGATGATCGTGCGGCAGATCGACAGTCCGATGCCCATCCCGTCCGCCTTGGATGAGACGAACGGCGAGAACAACTCGCCGAAGGCCCTGGGACTGAGGCCCGGCCCGGTATCGTGCACCGAGATCAGGACCATCCCGCCATCGACCGGCTCCGCGCTGACGGCGATCGCACGGATCTCCTGCCCCTGCATGGCGTCGGCGGCGTTGCGGATCAGGTTGAGCAGCACCTGCTGGATTTCCACCCGGTCGATCTCCACAGCCTCGGCGCCCGGCGCGACCTCCCGCCGGATCGCCACTCCGGGCGACAGCACGCCCACGGCGGCCATGGCGAAGGTCTCGTCGAGAAGAGCCCCGAGGCTCTCACGCTCGCGATGCGGTTCCCGGCGCGCCAGAAAGTCGCGCAGGCGGCGGATGATGTCGCCGGCCCGCAGGATCTGCTCCGTCGCCATCGCCAGGCCGCCCTGAGCCGTCACAGGGTCCGGATCCGGCGCCTTCAGCAGCCGCGCGCTCCCCTGCACATAGCTCGCCGCCGCCGACAGCGGCTGGTTCAGCTCGTGCGCCAGCGCCGAGGCCATCTGCCCCATCTCGTTGACCCGCGACACATGAGACAGTTGCGCCTGCAGCTCCTGGGCCTTGCGCTCGGCCTTCACCAGGTCGTGGCAGTCGGTGAACGAACCGACCCAGCCGTCCAGCTTCCCGTCCGCCCCCCACCTGGGCACCGCATTGGCCAGCACCCAGCGGTAGCGTCCGGTGTGGTGGCGCAGGCGGAACTGGGCCCGCCACGGTTCGCGGTTCTCGGCCACAGCCAGGGCGCCGGCGAAGACATCCGCGCGCTGGTCCGGATGCACCGCCTCGATCCACTCCTGGCCGACCGGCCGGGGCAGCCCGGTAAATTCCTCCCACCGCGCGTTGACCATCGCCCCGTTCCCGTCGGCGTCGAGCGTCCACAGGATGTTTGGCGTCAGCTCGGTGATCTCGGTCAGCCGCGCCGTGGTGGCGGTCAGCTCCCGGCTCAGGGCCGCCTCGGCGGTGATGTCGGTGGTGAAGGAGGCCAGCCCGACCACCGCCCCGTCGGCGGCGCGGATCGGAAAGCGCCGCGATCGCAGCGTCCGCTCCCCGCTGGGCGTCGCGCCGGTCCAGCGCACCTCCTCCGGCTCGCCGGTTTCCAGCAGAAGGCGCTCGGAGGCTTCGAATTCCGCCGGGGCCCCCGGCCAGACCTCGGCAAGCGTCTTCCCCAGAACGGCCGCCTTCGACCTGTGAATTCGGGTCAGGAACGACGCGTTCACATAGGTGAACCTCAGGTCCAGATCCTTGGCGAACATCGCGTCGCTGGTGGCGTCTCCGATCGCCTCGAGGAGCGAGGCCTCTGACCGGCCGACAGCCATGTCGAGCGCCCTCGCGGCCACCGCCACGATGGCTCCGCCGGAGTCGCGCAGCGGAATGAACCGGACTTCGTAGTACGCCGGCGTACCGTCCTTGCGGACCCACTGGCAGGTCACGGTCTCACGTACGCCGGTTTCGGCGGCGCGGGTTTCGGCGGCCTGCATCCGTGCGAACGGCTCGGCGTTCTCGGAACTGGCCAGCGCCGCAAGGCCGTCGGGGGCCGGTGGCAGTGTCCGCGCTGTCGCCGAGGCGTTGCGGAAGATCACCCGGCCCTGGAGGTCACGGATCCAGATCGCGTCCTGGGTGGCGTCACAGAGGCCCGACAGCGCATCCGTCAGCAGGCCACGATCGTCAGGCGCAGCCCCCTCGGGTCGCCCGTCGCCGGGTTCCTGCGTCATGTCAGCGGCCCAAGGAGACAGGCGCGGCGCTGGCGCATCTTCTCCCCTCTACGCTCAAGGATGTCAGAAGGCGGCAGACTACCTCGCGCGGTCCCGCGACACGCCTCCGTACGGTTACGGATCCCGCATGCCGTTTCAGCCGGGGCCTGCCGTCGCCCGGAGCGTGAAGTGAAACGTCGCGCCCCCCTCAGCGCTTTCGTCCGCCCAGATCCGGCCGCCGTGCGCCTCGACGATCGCCCGGCAGATGGACAGCCCCACCCCCATGCCATTCGGCTTGGTGCTGACGAAGGGCTGAAACAGCTGATGCATCACCCCCTCGCTGACCCCGGGCCCGCTGTCACTCACAGAAATCCGGGCCAGGCCCTCCGGTTGCGGCCGCGCCACGATCTCCAACACCCGCGGTTCGCGTCCGGCCATCGCCTCGACGGCGTTGCGAACCAGGTGGACCAGCACCTGCTGGATCTCCAGCCGGTCCGCCAGCACGGTGGCGCCGCGTGGCGAGATCCTGCGCTTCACCCGGATCTGGCCGTCGCCCGCCAGGGCCAGCGTCAGGGCCTCGTCGATGAGTTCCCGGAGCGCCTCGGGCTTTCGCTGCGAAACACCCCGATCCAGGAAGTCACGAAGCCGGCGGATGCTGTCGCCCGCCCGGGCGATCTGGTCGACGGCCTGGCCCAGCCCTTCGGTCGCCAGGCCGAGATCGGGGCCAGGCGCAGTCAGCAGTCGGGCCGAGCCCTGCACGAAGTTGGCTGCAGCGGCCAGGGGCTGGTTCAGTTCGTGCGCCAGCGCCGAGGCCATCGAGCCCAGCTCGCTGAGCCGCGCCACCTGGGCCAGCTCGGTCCGCAGCGCCTGGGCCTGCGCCTCGGCCCGGAGCCGCTCGGTCTGGTCGCGGACAAACCCCGTGTAAAAGGTCCGCCCGCCGGACTGCACCACACCCACGGAAAGCTCGAACGGAAACGTCGATCCGTCCCGGCGCTGGGCCACCAGCAGCCGGTCGCGCCAGACCACGCCGCCGAAAGGCGACCCGGGGGGCGCCTCCCGCGCGGCGGCGGCCGCGACTTCCGGGATCAGCACCCCGACATGCCGGCCGATGATCTCGGCGGCCGGCCAGCCCAGCTGGGCCTCGGCCGCAGTCCCGAAGGCCCGCACAATGCCCGTGCTGTCCAGGATGACCATCGGGTCCGGCACGGAATCCAGGATGGACTGCAGATGCGCCTCGCCCTCGGCCCGCGCCTGAAGGGCGAGCGCCGCCTGCCGCCGCGCGTCGACAAGTTCCTCGATGTCGGTGAACGAACCGGTCCATCGTGGCCCGCCGCCGTCAGGGTCGTCATGCAGGATCGCGCGGCCCAGCACCCACCGGTAGCTGCCGTCACGGCCCCGCAGGCGGCACTCGAACTCCATCTGCGCGCCGCTCGCATCCCCGTCCCGCCCGGCATCCAGCATCACCCCGACATCGTCCGGGTGAACCCCGGCCTGCCAGTTGCCGGAATCGTCCGCCGGCAGGCCCGTGAAGGCGAACCAGCGCTCGTTGACGAAGTCGACCTGCCCGCCCTTCAGCGACGACCAGATGATGTTGGGCGTCACATTCGAGATGGTCTCCAGCCGGGCTGCCGTCCGCGTCAACTCTGCCCGGGCGTCGAAATCCTCCGTGATGTCGGCGGCGACGCTGGTCAGACCGAAGATCGAACCGTCGGCCGCGCGCAGCGGGAACTTCCGGGTCAGGTAAATGCGCCGCACCCCGTCGGCGGTGACCACGGTCGTCTGGATCTCGTCGCCGCGCCCCGTCTCGATCACGTCGCGGTCGCTCTGGATGTAGGCCGCGTTGGGTCTCTTCAGGATCTCCTCGACCCGACGGCCGATCACCTCGTCCAGCGTACGCCCCGAGGCTGTCAGGAAGGCGCGGTTCGCATAGATGAAACGCAGGTCCAGGTCCTTGGCGAACACAAGGTCCGGCACCGCGGCCCCGATCCCCTCAAGAATCTTGGCGTTCCGCAGGGCCTCCGTCTCGTCGGCGGTCTGGACGACCATGCCGGCGATCCCGCCCTGCGCGTCCCGCAACGGCGCCATGGTCATCCGGTAGTGTCGGATAGCTCCGTCCTTGAGCACCCGGTTGCCGTGGACGATCTCGATCGGGCTCCCGGCATATATCCGGGCCTCGGCGGCCCTTCGGCCGTCATCGGCGAAGGTGTCGAACTCCACCGCCTTGCGGCCCAGCGCCTCGGCGGCGGACAGCCCCAGCAGCTTCAAGGTTGTGTCGTTGGCGTAGAGAAGCCGCCCTTCGCGGTCCTGGAACCACACCAGCCCCTCGGTCGCCCCGGCAAGGGCGGCCAGGAGATCGCCGGCGGACGGGGTCGCGGGTTCGGAGGCGCGCGTCATCGGCTGGCCGGCATCCCTGGCTCGGTCGCCGAACGCCGTCCCCGCAGCGGGACAGCGCAGGCGCGTCAGCCCGGATATCGCGGGTCTGCACAGCGACTTTCCTACACCGCGCCAACCGGCTTTCCATGCGTACAAGTACGTACTTGCCTGCAATCGGCCGCCCGCCGTTTCCGTTTGCCGCGACGCGGGCTAGCGTTGGCCCTGAACGGTTCCTGGGGAGGACGGCATGGGTCGGTATCTGGCGCTGCTGCTGGCGCTCATCGCGGGCTCGTGGATCGCCTTCACCGACCAGCTCCTGCCCGAGCCCACGCCTGTCAGCGCGCCCGCGACCGCCTTTTCCGGCGACCGGGCCTTTGCCGATGTCAGCCTGCTGGCGACCGCGCCGCACCCGGTCGGCTCGGTCCGCAACGCCGAGGTCCGCGACCTGATCGTCCGGCGGATGACCGAGCTCGGCCTCTCGCCGCAGATCCGGCCCGGCACGGGCGTCCAGGTTCCGCGACGCTCCACCGACACCGTCGTCGCCGGCCATGTGGAGAACATCGTGGGCGTCCTGCCCGGCCGCGATCGCAGCGCTCCGGCCCTGGCCCTGATGGCGCACTACGACAGCGTGGCCGCCTCACCCGGCGCGGCCGATGACATCATGGGCGTGGCCGCGATCCTGGAGACCGCCCGCGCCATCAAGGCCCGCGGCAAGCCGGCCCGCGACGTGATGCTGGTGATCACCGATGGCGAGGAGGCGGGCCTCCTGGGCGCCAATCACTTCTTCAAGCGCGACCCTCTGGCCCGGCGCATCGGCCTGACGATCAACGTCGAGGCCCGCGGCAGCGGCGGCCGCGTCCAGATGTTCCAGACCAGCCCCGCAAACGGCGGCCTGATCGACCTCTACCAGCGCACGGCGAAGCGTCCGGCTTCCTCGTCGCTGGCAGTGCTGATCTACGAGAAGATGCCCAACGACACCGACCTCACCGAAACCCTGCGGGCCGGAGGCGCGGGCCTGAACTACGCGATCATCGGCGGTCAGTTCGACTACCACAGCCCGACCTCCACCCCGGCCAATCTCGAGCGCGGCGCGCTGCAGGACGTGGGGACCCAGGTGCTGGCCGCGGCCGGCGAGGCCGCCTTCGCCGACAGCCTTCCCGGCAAGGCGCCGACGGTCGTCTACGCCAACCTGTTCGGCGACACCCTGGTGGCCTACCCGGTCTGGTTCGGCTGGGTGCTGATCGGCCTTATCGTGGTGCTGATGGCCTTCGCGGTGCGCTGGGCCCGGCATGACGGCGCGTTTCCGCCGTCCGACATCGCCCGCGGCATGGGGGGCCTGCTGTTCGGCGGCCTGACCACCGTGGCGGTCCTGCAGTTCGCGCGCCTGCTCACCGGCGCCGACTTCGGCTTCCTCGAACAGCGGTTCCTGCTGGCCCAGGTTCAGCGCTGGGAATGGGCGATCATGCTGCTGTCGCTGGGGGTGATCATGCTCTCGGCCGGCGACATGGCGCGCGGTCGCCGGTGGATGGTGGCGATCCCGCTGCTGGCCGGCCTCGGCTGTTCGGCGCTGGTCGGCGGGTTCGAGATCACCGGCGCGGTGACCGGCGTGCTGGCGGCCTTCATCGGCTGGTTCATCTATGACCGCCCCACCACCCGCAAGGGCGCCTGGGGCGGGGCCCTGCTGCTGGGCCTGATCATCGCCGTCGCGGCCCAGATCCTGGCGCCCGGCGCGGCCTTCGTCGTGGTCTGGCCGCTGCTGGTCGCCGCCATCGGCGCGGCGGCCACGGCGCTCAGCGCCAGGCGCGGGATCCTCTCCCTGCTGCTGCTGGCGGTGCTGGCGGCTGTGGCGCTGGGCTGGCAGGGCGGCATCTCGCACTTCGCCTTCCTGGGCATGGACCTGATGGCCCTGTTCTCGCTGCAGATGATCACCGCGGGCCTCGTCCTCTGGCCCCTGGCCCAGCCGGACAAGGGTGCGCGCAAGGGCCTCGTGGTCGGCAACGCCCTGCTGATCGGCGGCCTGGCCATCACCCTGTTCGTCCGCTCGGACGAGCCCTGGAGCCCGCGGTATCCGCAGGTCTCCTATGTCGGCTACCAGATGGACCAGGACACCGGCCGCGCCTGGCGCTTCAGTCCCGAATTCGACACCTCCGCCTGGAGCGAGGCGGTCCTCCGCGCCGACGGCGGAACGATCGCCCGGCACGCCCACTGGGCCTGGCGGCGACCGATGATGGCCGCGCCGGCGAAGCCCATCGTCGAGGCCGCGCCGGCCATGGCCCTGCGGAAGGACGCCGACGGAACCCTGCGGCTGGGCGTTTCCGCCCCGCCCGGCGCCCGCACCCTGACGCTCCGCCTGCGCGCCACCGCCCCGGGCCGGGTCACCGCCATCAACGGCGTCCCGGCCGACCTCAACCTGATACCCGGCCAGTGGGTGCGGGTGGCGTGGGCGGCGGCCGCCGTCCCGGTGGAGCTGACCCTTCGTCCCGGCGGGGCGGGACGGCTGGACGTGCGCTACGTGGCCGGGATCGAGCGGTGGCCGGCCGCCGCGCCCGCCCTGCCGTCCCGCCCCGCGGACCTGATGCCCTGGGACGATTCGGACTCGACCTTCGTGGTCGGAACCCGCGCGTTCACTTGGTAAGCAGCCGCCGAAACGCTATCGGAGAGCCCATGAGCGACGTCACGATCTATCACAACCCCGCCTGCGGGACCTCGCGCAACACCCTGGCCCTGCTCCGGGAAAAGGGCGTTGAGCCCACGGTCGTCGAATATCTGAAGGCTGGCTGGACCAGGGCTCAGCTGGAGGACCTGCTGAAGCGCATGGGCGCCTCGGCCCACGACATCCTGCGGAAGCGCGGCACAAACGCCGAGGCCCTGGGCCTTACCGATCCGAACGCCTCAGACGAGGCGCTGATCGCGGCCATGATTCTGGAACCGGTCCTCGTCAACCGCCCCATCGTGGTGACCGCGAAGGGCGCGGCCCTGTGCCGACCGCCCGAGCTGGCCCTGGGCCTGCTCTGAACGTGAGCGGCCTGCCCGGCCGGACCCCGCGTGAGCGCGCCGCGGAGCTGATCCGGCAGCGGGTCGCCGGCTGGACCGGCCTGCCCACCGCGGACGACCTGAATTCGATCCTGCGTATTGCGGCGATGTGGCGCTCCAACGCCCTGGCCCAGACCTTCATCGCCCGCACAGGCGGCACGACCATCGCCGGCGGTCCCTTCGAGGGCATGATCTATTCGGCCACGGCGACCGAAGGCGCCCTCGTCGCCCGGCTGCTGGGGGTCTACGAATCCGGCCTTCATCCGCACATCGAGGCCTTCGCCTCCGGGGGCGTGGACTGCGTGATCGATGTGGGGTGTGCGGAGGGCTATTACGCCGTGGGCCTCGCGCGGCGGATCCCCGGCGCGACGGTGTACGCCCACGATGTCCTGGAGAGCGCCCGGACCGCCTGCGCCGCCATGGCCGCCGCCAACGGGGTGGCCGACCGGGTGATCGTCGGCGGCGAGTTCAGCCCGGAGGACTTCCAGCGCTTCGCCGGCCGCCGCGCCCTGGTTGTGGTCGATGCCGAAGGCGCCGAAGTCGACATCCTCGATCCGGCTCGGGGCCCGGCGCTCGCGGGGATGAGCATCATCGTCGAGACCCATGACGTGTTCCGGCCGGGGACTCTCGACACCCTGGTCACACGCTTCGCCCCGACCCACGAGATCCGGCGGGTGGACCAGGCGCTCGAAGGCTACGAGGCGCCCTGGTGGGTGAAGGAGATGTCCGAGCTCGACCAGCTGCTCACCGTCTGGGAATGGCGCCTGCGCCCGACCCCCTGGCTGGTGATGCGGCCGAAGGCGCCCCCCGTCGGGGTTTGACACCGGTCAAGCACGGCGGACGCGCCTGAGCTATGCTGCGTCCATGAGAACCCGCCCGCTGCTCCCCGGACTGATCCTCGGTTGCGCGCTTTCCCTGGCGGCTTTCGCCGCAGGGGCCGCCACGCCCGAACGCGGCGAGACCCTGGTGCGCCGCCACTGCGGTGGCTGCCACGCGGTGGGCAAGGCGGGCGCCAGCCAGGAGGCGGCCGCCCCGCGTTTCCGCGAACTGCACAAGCGCTACGACCCCGAGGTCCTCGGCGAGGCGCTGGCCGAGGGCATCCTCACCGGCCACCCCCTGATGCCCGAATTCAGGTTCGGCCCGGACGACGTCCAGTCGATCATCCTCTACCTCAAGGCCCTGCAGCCGAAGCAGGCCGGGTAGCCCGCCACCCTTGCGACCGCCCGGCCCGCGGTCGGGGTGCGGCCTGAAGGCGGCGGCGTCCGACATTCCGGGTCGTCGCGCCCATTGCCTCGGATCACGCTGGCAGGCTACGGGCCGGAGAGACCCGGATCGGGCAAGTTTCGGAGGGCAGACACGATGCCGGCGCCAACAGAACTGAACGAGGACATTGTCCGCGGACTGCCCGACAACGGGCCCGTGGTTATGATCAACTATCTGCGGTTCCACGAACGCTCCGCCGATGGCGACGGCACGGGATGGGACGCCTACGTCCGCTACAGCGCCAACACCGTGCCCATGATCCGCGCGCTGGGCGGCTCGATCCTCTGGAGCGGCAATCCGGAGGGCGTGGCGTTCGGCCCGCCATCGACCGAGCTGTGGGACTACATGATCCTGGTTCGGTATCCGTCGCGGGCCGCGTTCCTGGAGATGGTCACGTCGGCCGACTACGCCCGCGGCAACGTTCACCGCGAGAACGGCGTGAAGGATCACCTGATCGTCGCCTCGACGGAGACCTTCTCGCGGTTCCCCGCCGCCTGAGCTGGAGAGCCGGGGCTGCCTCCAGCACCGGCGACCTGCCCTGCCCCAAACGAAAAACGCCCGGCGCGATGCCGGGCGTTTCCGTGTCGTGGCTGACGCCCGGGATCAGGCGTCGAAGACGATGACCGAGCGGGCGACCGCGCCGGTCTTCATTTCCTCGAAGGCCTCGTTGACCTGGTCGAGCCGGATGCGGCGCGAGATCATGTCGTCGAGGTGCAGCTTGCCGGCCATGTAGGCGTCGACCAGCCGGGGCATGTCGACCGGGAAACGGTTGGATCCCATCAGCGAGCCCTGGATGCGCTTCTCGCCCAGGAAGGCGGCGCCCATCAGGTTGATCGACTGGCCGACCGGGATCATGCCGATGATGTTGGCCGTGCCGCCGCGGCGCAGCATGTTGAACGACTGCTCGGCGGTGACCGCCAGGCCGATCGCCTCGAACGAGTGCTGCACGCCGCCGCCGGTCATTTCCAGGACCTGCTTCACCGCGTCAGGGCCGCCCAGGACGAAGTCCGTGGCGCCCATCGACTTGGCGAGGTTTTCCTTACCCGGCGACATGTCGATGGCGATGATCCGTCCGGCGCCGGCCATGGCCGCGCCGTTCACCGCCGCCAGGCCCACGCCGCCGCAGCCGATCACGGCCACGGTGTCGCCCGGACGGACGTTGGAGGTGTGGAACACCGCGCCCACGCCGGTCATGACGCCGCAGCCGATCAGGGCGGCGCGGTCCAGCGGCATGTCCTTGCGGATCGCCACGCAGGCATGCTCGTGGATCAGCATCTGCTCGGCGAAGGACGACAGGTTCAGGTACTGCAGCATCGGGCCGGTGGCCGACGACAGGCGCGGCTCGTCGCTCTGGTCGCGCTTGGTTTCCGGCGAGACGCAAAGGCTTAGGCGGCCGGTCAGGCAGCTTTCGCAGTGGCCGCAATAGGCCGACAGGCAGGTGATCACGTGGTCGCCCGGCTTCACGGTGCGGACTTCCGAACCGACGGCCTCGACGATGCCGGCGCTCTCGTGGCCAAGCACGGCCGGCAGCGGGTGCGGATACTTGCCTTCGATGAAGTGCAGGTCGGAGTGACAGACCCCGGCGGCCATGGTGCGGATCAGCACCTCGTGCGGGCCGGGCTTGTTGATCTTCACGTCCTCGATCTGAAGCGGCTTGCCGACTTCGCGCAGAACGGCTGCTTTCATGGCGTTTTCCCCTTGGACTTCGTGAGTTTGGACAAGCCTTATCGCCGTTCAGATGGGCCTGGGAAGCCCTTATCCGCGAAACGGGTCGACAGGCGCGTTCTGCGCTTCCATCTAGGGGCCATGTACGACGTCCCGCCGACCCGGACCGCCACGGCTCTCGAGGTCTTCCTGGCGTTCCTGCGGCAGGGCCTGACCGCTTTCGGCGGTCCCGCGGCGCACGTAGGCTATTTCCGGCGCGACTTCGTGGAGAAGCGGGGCTGGCTGTCCGAGTCGGCCTTCGCCGACCTTGTCGCGCTCTGCCACTTCCTGCCCGGCCCCTCCTCCAGCCAGATGGGCATGGCCATCGGCCTGCGGCAGGCCGGACTGGCCGGGGCGCTTGCCGCCTTCGCCGGCTTCACCCTCCCGGCGGCGACGGCGATGATCGCCTTCGCCCTGTTCATTCCCGACATCACCGCCCGGATCGGCGACGGCTGGCTGCATGGCCTGAAGATCGCCGCCGCCGCCGTGGTGCTGCAGGCGGTCTTCCAGATGGCCCGCACCCTGGCGGTCGGACCGGTGCGCGCCGGCCTGGCCATCGGCGCCACCCTGGGCCTGATCGTCACCCAGAACCCCGTCGCCCAGATCGCGGCGCTGGCCGCCGGCGGGCTGTTCGGCGTGGCGATGCTGCGCGGCCTTCCCATCGACCCCACGCCCGACGACGCCGCCCATACCGTCGACACCCGCAGCGCGATCTTCGCCCTCGGCCTGTTCATCCTGCTGCTGATCGGCCTGCCGGTCGCCGCCAGCGCGCTGGCCAACCCGGGGCTCGGCCTGTCCAGCGTGTTCTACCGCACCGGTGCGATGGTGTTCGGCGGCGGCCACGTGGTTCTGCCGCTGCTGGAGCGCGAGGTCGTCGATCGTCGCTGGCTCGACCAGCACAGCTTCCTCGCCGGGTACGGGGTGATGCAGGCGCTTCCCGGCCCCCTGTTCAGCTTCGCCGGCTACGTCGGCGCCCTCCAGCGCTACGGCCCCAACGGCATCGTCGGCGGTCTGATCGCCCTGTTCTCGATCTTCCTGCCCAGCCTGCTCCTGATCACCGGCGTGCTGCCGTTCTGGGATCGTCTGAAGCGCGAGGCCTGGGCCCGTGGCGCGGTGGCCGGGATCGGCGCCACGGTGGTCGGACTGCTCGCCGCGGCGCTGTGGGACCCGGTCCTGATGGCGACCGTCCGCCGCCCCGCCGACTGGGCGCTGGTGGCCGCGGCCTTCGTCTTCCTTCAGGTGGCGAAGCTTCCGCCCTGGCTGGTGGTGGTGGGCTTCGCCGTGGCGACCGCGGTCTTCCTGCCCTAGGGATTCCGCTCATCACGGCGAAAGCCGGGATGAGCGGCACAGGTTGCTACGCGTTCAATTCGCAACCTGGGCCGAAGCCGCCTTGCCCACCTTGAGGCTCCACATCGCCGGCAGTTTCGGCCAGCGTAGGGTCCAGGCCAGCCGCCGTTCGGGGATGCAGGTCTCCAGCGCCGCCAGCAGGATTTCCGCCGGGCCGTCGTTCAGGAAATGATTGGCGCCTTCGGTGCGCACCACGCGGATCGGCCGGCGGGTCACGGTCTCGGCCGCCAGCCGTTCCGCCACTTCCAGCGGGGCAAAGTCGTCCTTGTCGCCGTGGATGATGTGGATCGGGATCTTCACCCGGGCCAGCGCGCGGCGGGCGTGGCGCAGCTGCGGCTTCTGGCCGGTCACCTCGATGACGGCATGGCGCAGGTCGCGCGGGATGAGCCTCAGCGTCCGGCCGCCCACGTCCAGCAGCCAGCGGGCGGTCGGCCCCGCCTCGCCGAAGAAGCCGGACAGCAGGACCAGGCCCGCCACCTTGCCGGGGTTCTGCTCGGCCATGATCGAGGCGATCGCCGCGCCATAGCTCTGCCCCACCAGCAGCACCTTCTGGCCCCGCGCGGCGGTCAGCACGGGCGCCAGCGCCTCGGCCTGGACCCGGATGTCGGTCACGGGATGCAGCGGCTCCGAGGCCGCATAGCCCGGCCGGTCCACAACGATCATCTCCCGGTCATCGGGCAGCTCGGCCAGTGTCTCGGCCCAGTACTCGGCCCAGGACGGCGCTCCGGTGATCACCACGATCTTCCAGCGCGGCGCCCGGGCGCGCGGGGTCTCGATGGCCGAGATCCGCCAGCCGTGGCCGCCGCCGGCCTCGAAGCTGGTCCGCCGGACCACATGCTCGGGATAGTCGGCCGAGGTCGGGGCGTGCTCGGTCCGGCCCGTGGCCGCCGCGCCGATCGCGGCCCACCCCATTGCAAGCACACCCTTGGGCCGTTTCCGCGCCATCCCAGTTCCCCGGCGATCCTCAGCTTCAGCTGGAGACCCTAACGCGCGGTTCAAGGCCGGGTTCTGTTAGCTTTGAGTCATGTTCGCGACACAGCCGCCGTCTGCGCCGCCAGCGTCTCACGCAGTTCCCGCTTCAGCACCTTGCCGGTCGGGCCTATCGGCAGGGCGTCGACGATGCGCACCTCGTCGGGCGTCCACCACTTCGCCACCCGCTCGGCCACATGGGCCTTCAGCACCTCGGGATCGGCGCTCTGACCGGGGCGCAGCGTCACCAGCAGCAGCGGCCGCTCATCCCACTTGGGATGCGGCACGCCCACCGCCGCGGCCATGGCCACCGCCGGGTGGGAACAGACCGCCTCCTCCAGATCCAGCGTCGAGATCCACTCCCCGCCCGACTTGATGACGTCCTTGGCCCGGTCGGTCAGCCGCAGGTAGCCTTCGCCATCGAGCGTGGCGATGTCGCCGGTGTCGAACCAGCCGTCGGCGGTGAACGCCTGCTGCCCGTCCTGCTTGAAATAGGCCGAGGCCACCCACGGCCCGCGCACCTGCAGGGCCCCCGAACTTTTCCCGTCGCGGGGCAGCAGGCCGCCATCCTCGCCGACGATCCGCAGATCGACGCCCCAGAGGCCCCGTCCCTGCTTCAGCTTGCGCTGCAGGGTGGCGGCGCGATCCTCGCCGGCGTGGGCCGGTAGCGGCGTGTTGATCACCCCCAGCGGCGAGGTCTCGGTCATGCCCCAGATCTGGCGCACTTGGCCGCCCAGTCGGTCCTCGATCCGCGCCACCAGCGCCGCCGTGGGCGCCGATCCGCCGACCGCGATGGTCCGCACCGACGTCAGCTTGCCGCCGGTCTGGTCCAGGTGATCGGCCACCCCCACCCAGATGGTCGGCACGCCCAGCAGGAACGAGACCTCCTCGCCGGCGATCAGCTCGCAGACGCTGGGCCCGTCCAGCGCCCGGCCAGGCAGCACCAGCTTGGCCCCCACCAGCGGGGCCGCATAGGGCGTGCACCAGGCGTTGGCGTGGTACATCTGGGCGCAGGGCATCACCGCGTCGCGGGCCGAAAGGTCGAAGGCGTCCGGCAGCGCCAGCGCCAGCGCATGCAGCACTGTCGAGCGGTGGCCATAGAGCACCCCCTTGGGATTGCCCGTGGTGCCGGACGTGTAGCAGAGCCCCGACGCGCTCCGCTCGTCGATGTCGGGCCACTCGAACTCCGGCGTCTGCGCCGCCAGCAGGTCCTCGTAGACCAGCACGCCGGGCGGGGCGTGCGCGGCGTCGGTCATCGCCACCAGGGTCTTCACCGTCTTCATCCTGGGCGCGAGCTGGGCCACCTGATCGGAGAAGGTGATGTCGAACAGCAGCACGCTGTCCTCGGCGTGATCGGCCACCCAGACGATCTGGTCGTCGTGCAGGCGCGGGTTGATGGTGTGCAGCACCGCCCCGATCCCGGTGACCGCGAAATAGAGCTCGAAGTGCCGGTGCGTGCTCCAGGCCAGCGTCGCCACCCGGTCGCCGCGCTGCACGCCCAGCGCCAGAAGGGCCTTGGCCATCTGCTTGGAGCGGGCCAGCGCATCGCGGTAGCCGTAGCGGTGGATCGGCCCCTCGACCGACCGGCTCACCACCTCGCGGTCGCCGTGATAGGCCGCCGCATGCTCCAGGATCGAGGGCAGCGTCAGCGGCCGGTCCATCATCAGCGCGAGCATGGAAAGCATCCTCCGGAGGTCTTGGCGCCTCGGACTTCGGGAGATACCGGTTCCGGCGCGCCGTCTCCAGATGCAACCCGCCCGGCCACTTGGAAAGCCCACCGCATGGAACCGCTGAAAGGCTATGACGCCGCCTTCGCCCTGCGCTGCTGGCGCGGGACGGCGCCTGCCGGCGAGGCCGAGGAGATCGCCGGCTCCGATCCGGCGGCGCTCCGCGCACGGGCCGAAGCGCTCGTCGCCGACCGCGCCTGGGGCTACATCGAGCTGGCCGCCTGGAACTTCGAGCTCAACGACTGGGTGCGGATGGAAGCCTTCCGGCCCAACTGACCGCTCAGGTCCGCCACGTCGTCAGCGTCTCGCCCAGCGCCGCCTTCAGCGGGTCCAGCCAGGGTTCGAAACGCGGCCACAGATCCACCCCGTCGCGGAAGATCGGCTGGCGCACCTGTTCGGAACTCACCGTGCGGACGGCGCGGTCATTGCGGTGGAACTCCAGGCAGCCGGGCTCGAACGACAGGCCGCAATGGTCGAGAAGCCTGCGCACCTCGGCCTCGGTGTCGCCGACCAGATCCTCATAGATCACCCGGTGGACGCGGCCCGGCAGCACGTCGTCCATGTGCCGCATCAGCTCGACATAGTCGGAATAGTATCGACCCAGCTCGGTCAGGTCGTACGAGAAGGCCTGGCCCTGGGCGAAGTGCTGCTTGAAGCACGAGAACCCGCAGCCCAGCGGATGGCGGCGTACATCAATGATCTTCGCGCCGGGCAGGATCAGGGCGATCAGACCCAGGTGCTGGAAATTGTTGGGCATCTTGTCGACGAAGTATGGTCGGCCCAGCTTGCGGTGCACCGCCGTGCGCGCCAGGAACGCCTCGCCGAGCGCCGTCAGCGCGTCGGGCGTCAGGTCGGCGATGGCCAGCGGATAGCGGGCGTCGGGACGATCCAGCTCCCGCGCCATATGCCCGATGTCCGGCAGCTCCATGGTGCCCTCGACCGCCGAATGGCTGGCCAGGATCTGCTCCACGAGGGTCGAGCCCGAGCGCGGCAGGCCGACCACGAAGATCGGCGTCGCGGCCGACGTGTCCGCGCCGGCGCCGGTTCGGGACGCGAAGAATTCCGGCGTGAACATCTCCACCGAACGGCGCATCTGGGCCGTGGTCTCCTCGGGGTCATAGCCGGATGACGCCCGGCGCACGGCCGCGCCGGCGGCGTAGTGCGCGAAGGCGTCCTCGTCCTCGCCGCGGTCCTCCAGCGCCTTGCCCAGCGCATAGTTCAGGTGCAGCCGGTCGACCTCCGGCAGGTCCGGTCGCGCCAGTTGCGCCCGCATCGCCGCGATCTCGTCCAGCGACACCGCCGCGACCTTGAGGTTGGCCAGGCTCCAGTAGGCGTCGCCCAGCTCCGGCGCGAGCGCGATGCAGCGCTTGTAGGCGGCCACGGACTCCTCCCGACGCCCGATGGTGCGCAGCGCGTGGCCATAGTTGAGCCAGATCTTCGGCTGGCGGGGATAGTCCTCAAGCAGCGACTCATAGAGCCGGGCTTCCTCGGCCTCCTCGCCGATCAGCCCCAGGCAAGCCGCCAGAAGGTTGCGGAAGACAGGGTCAGCGGGCTGCGCCGCAAGAAGATGCTCGACATGCGGGATGGCCTCGGCCGCCTTCTGCTGGCGGAAGAGGGTCTCGGCATAGGCCAGGCGTGCGCCATCGTGATCCGGCGCCAGCTCAAGCGCATGAGCCATCAGGATCTCGGCGTCGGCATGGCGCCCCTCCCGGCCGAACAGTTCGCCCAGCATCTGCAGAGCCGTGGCGTCGTCGGGGTTTCGGGCGACATGTGCTCGCAAAAGGCGTTCCGCGTCGCTGGACCGCCCTTCGAAAATGGCGTCTGCCGCGGGACGCAGCGCAGGATCGCGCACCTCCGCGCGCGCATGCTCCGCAAAGGCCTTCTCGGCGCCGGCAAGGTCGCCGGACACGAACAGGCGTTCGCCCAGGGCGCGCCAGGCCTCCGGAAGTTCCCGGTTCAGCGCGACCGCCGTCCGCAGGGCCTGGAGCCCGGCCTCTTCCTGTCCGAGCGCGGTCAGCGCCAGGCCGAGTTCATACTGAGTCAGGGCCGCGCGCGGGTAGGCTTGCGCAAGTGGGGCAAGGATCGCCAGGGCGCCCGCCATGTCGCCCGTCCGCCGGCGGGCGGAGCCGAGCACCAGACTGGCCCTGGGGTCCTGGGGCGCATGCCTGAGGATCACTTCGGCCTGACGCCTGGCTTCGTCCGCATCGGTCGCCAGCAGCGCCGAAGCCTGCTCGATCGCCTGGGTCAGGGACCCGGGCGGCGCCTGGGTTGGTTGAGCCATGGAATGCGGCCTCAAAGGAAATCGACGCCCTGAAGCGCGACAGCTTCACGTGGATACCATTTCAGGCGCCGGTCCCGCTCCAGACATTTTGAAGCAAGCCTCCCTGTCCGCATTCGGGGATTCCATCTCCGACGGAATGGACTGGCTGGCGTGCGGCAGCGGCCACGTGAACCGCAGCGGTCCGGGAAACGGGCCGGGGGATCGCCCCGGCCCGTCGCCGGGTCAGAAGGTGTACGTCACCCGGCTGTAGTAGTAGCCGCCGTTGATCCCGAAGGGCGAGAAGCCCAGCGGAGCATCAAAGACGTTGCCGCCATCCGCCGGCCGGAAGCCACCCGAACCATTCGACACTGTCTTCGCGGTTGGCGTCTTGTGGTTGAACAGGTTGTTCGCCCCGACATTGACCTTGATCCGGTCCGTCAGCGCATACCCCACGTCCAGGTCCGTGATCGCGGTCGTGCCGATCTGCAGCTTCCGGCCACCGATCCCTGTGCCGTCGAAGCTGATGATCTGCGAGGTCTTGCCGTAGACCGTCTGGCGGAGGTTCACGGTGAGCTTGTCCAGCGTATAGAAGGCGCCGAAGACGACCTTGCCTCGCGGCGTCGACGTCTCGAGGTAGCTCACGGCCGTCGGACCAAGCAGGAAGGTCTGGCCAAAGGCCGGCGCAACCACCGGCGCCGGCAAGGGCGCCTGCTTCAGGACCGTCGTCTTGTTGTAGTTGGCGGCGACCGTCCAGTCGACGCGACCCATGTCGCCGAAGTCCGAGGCATAGTTGGCGGTCAGTTCCACACCGCGCGTGCGGGTCTTGGCGCCGTTGGTGAAGATGCTGACGCCCACATAGCTGAGGCCGACCGGGTCCAGAACGTTGCCGTGCGCCGTGATGGCGTTCAGGACGTTGCGCGACACGATGGTCGATCCGACCTGACCCAGCAGGATGCCGCTGCCGACGATGCGGCGGCGAACCTCGATCTGGTAGGCGTCGACCGTGACCTGAACCCCCGCCAGCGGATGAGCCACGAAGCCGCCGCTGAAGTTCGTGGACTTCTCCGGCTTCAGATCCTCGAAGCCGATCTGCTTCGCGGCCGCGGAGTTGGCCGGCAGCTGCACCACCGCGAAGGTCGGCGCCACGTTGGTCGCCGAGTAGTACTGTTCCGGCAGCGAGGGCGCCCGGAAGCCGGTCGCGACCGTGCCGCGCAGGGCGAACATCGGGTTGAAGTCATATCGCGTCGTCAGCTTGCCGACGACCGTGCTGCCGAAGTCGCTGTAGTGCTCGTAGCGGGCCGCAGCGTCGACCTTCAGACCCGTCGTCACTTCGGCGGCGAGGTTCAGGTAGGCGCCGTAGTTGGTGCGCTTGTTTGTGCCGGCGTCCGTCGGCTGGAAGCCCGGATAGGCCTGGCCGCCCTCCTTGTAGATGGAGAAGGGGTCGCCGACGCTGATGCTGTACTTGTTGCGGCGGTATTCAGCGCCCATCGCCACCGTGAGAGGGGAAGCCATCCCCATCTCGAAGTCCTTCGCCAGATCGACGTTGTTGGTCCACTCCGTGGAACGGAAGGCCCCGTCGTAGAAATTTCGGGGCGTCAGGCCGGTGTCGGCGAACAGCGAGGCGTTGGCCGAGTTGATCGTGAAGATCTGATCGCGGACGTGGCCGTAGGTCGACGACACGTCCCAGTTCCACCCGCCGGCCTCGCCCTTGAAGCCGCCGCCGAACGAGTAGTCATCTTCTTCCAGCCGCTCCTTGGGATCGAAGCCATTGGGGAAGGGCACGATGGTGGCGGTCCCAACCGTACGGGTCACACGGCTGGGAATCCGGTAGTTCTGGAAGGCCGATGCGATGCGGTGGGAATAGCTGGCCGTGAAGTAGGCGTCGGCCGAGTCCGAGATCTTGTACCCGCCGTTCAGGTAGGCGTTGTAGATGTTGTACTGCGCGTCGCCGTTGATCTTGTTGATGACCGGGAAGCCTTTTGCCCCCGGCACGCCGGCCTTGTTGATCGCATTGGCGCTGGCGAGAACGGTTCCATCCGGGTTCTGCACCCGCCGGTCCGGACCGCCGCGGATCGTATGACCGTGATAGCGGTTCTCGAGCGTGATGTTCACGAAGCCATCTTCGCCGATCGGCAGGCCCGCATTCAGCGAAATCGCCGCGGTCTCACCGTCGCCCTTGTAGAACTGTCCAAGGGTGGCGGTCGCTGAGCCCCCGTCCCGGGCAGACTTCAGGATGATGTTGACCACGCCCGCGATGGCGTCGGTACCGTACTGCGCCGCGGCGCCATCCTGCAGCACTTCGATGCGCTCGATCGAGCCGACCGGGATCAGGCTCAGGTCCGCCGTCGCCGCGCCCTGGTAGGGCCCGCCCAGGACGTGCAGGTTGCCCGTTGAGTGACGGCGCTTGCCGTTGACCAGAACCAGGGTGTTGTTGGGGTTCAGGCCGCGCAGCGCCGCCGACAGCGTCAGGTTGCCCGTGTCGCCGCCGATCGCTTCCGCCGTGAAGGAGGGAAGGTTCTGGCTCAGGGACTGGATCAGGTCCGGTTGGCCGACGCGCTGCAGGGCGGCGGCGCCAAGCACCTGGACCGGCGCCGGGCTATCGGCCGCCTTCAGGCCCGTCACCCGGGTGCCGGTGACGATTACTTCACTGACGGCGGCATCGGTCTCCGCGTCCGCGGCCTGGGCCTGCGAGGCCAGGCATGCGCCGAGCACCAACATGCTGCTGAATGAGAATAGATGTTTCATGAAGCGCCTTGCATCAATGAGCGTTGCCCTAAGATCTCGAAAAGCATCCGGCACAACATTCCGACAATGGATACAATCTCTCGGCACAACCATCATCACGATGACAGGCCTGGATACTGCGTCCCGTTTCGGTTGCGGGCCCGGGCGAGCCGCCAGTCCCCCACAACTGTTCTGCAACGTCGCAACGCCGCGAGTTCGAGGGCAAGCCATCCCCGCGGCGCCGGGGTCGCCGGGCCGGAAATCAACCCTGGCGGCGGAAAAAAGCGGCGCCTGCCTCGCCTGACGCCCCGAAATTGAGCCGTGGCGGGCATCTGCGAAGACGACTCAGGCCCGGCCGGCGCGTTGCCGTGAATTGAGTCTCGTCAAACACGGGTCTTCGAAATCCGGATAACAGACCGGATGCTCACCGCTCTTGATCGTCGACCGCCCCTTCGGGGCTGGGATCACCGCCCAAGCATCGTCTTCGCCCTCAGCCTGCTGGCCTGGACGGTCTGGGCGGCGGTCCAGTACGGCTCGGGGCTCAAACTGCCAACGCCATCCCTGCTGGTGCTGCTGGCGCCGGTTGTCGTGGCGGCGGGCGCGTTCGGCGGACTCCCCGGGGGCCTCATCGCCGCCATATCGGCCCTGGTCCTCGACATCTCGTTGAACGGCGCCGACGCCTTCGACCATCCGATCGACCGGATCGGCCTGGGCGTCGCCGCGGTGGTCTCCCTGACCTCGAGCATCGCTGCGCGACGCATCATCCGCGACGCGTGGGCCGCCGCCGACGTCAATGCCGGTCTCCGGGCCCGCGAGGCCTATCTGATCTCCATCGCCGAGGCCGTCCCGAACGCGCTCGTCGTGCTGGACGAGGACGGCGTGATCCAGGGCTTCAGCCCCGGCGCGGAAGCCCAGTTCAGGACCCGTTCGGCCGACGCCTTCGGACGCAGCATCTTCGCCTTCCTGGCCCCCAACCCCGACATAACCCAGCAGCGGGTCGAGCTCAGGGCCCTGCTCCAGGCGCCCAATTCCGGCGCGCGCCTCGTGGTCTACGTTCCCGGAGACAACGGGACGCTCACCCCGCTGGAAGTGACAATGGGCTCCAGCCGCGATGGGGACCGCCGGGTCATCAGCGCCCTCTTCCGCGACATCACCCGCAAGCTTGAGGCCGAGACCCGCATCCACGAACTGCAGGACGAGGTGATCTTCCTGTCGCGCATGGGCGTCGCGCACGAGATGGTCGCCGGCCTGAGCCATGAGCTGGGCCAGCCTCTGGGCGCCATCGCCAACTACGCCCGGGCCGCCCAGATGCTCCTGCCCCAGCCCGGACAGACCGGACAGGTCGAGATCGCCCTGGACGGCATCCAGCAGGCCGTCGGCGTGAGTTCCGGCATCATTCGCAGTTTCCGCGACTTCCTGATCGATGGCGCCGCCGGGACGACGGCGATCGATGTGGAGCGCCTGCTGCACGACGTCGCGGTCCTGACCCGCGCCTGGTTCGGTCCCGGGCGGTTCGCGCTATCCGTCGAACGGCGCGGCGACCTGCCGCCGTTGCAGGCGAACTTCGCCCAGATTGAGCTCGTGCTTCTCAACCTCCTTCGCAACGGTTTCGATGCGGCCAAGGGCGACACCCGGCCCCGGCTGGAACTCATCGTCACAGGACAGATCGATGGGGCGCTGTTCGAGGTCCACGACAACGGGCCCGGCATCGATCCGGCGGCGTTCGCCTCGATCTTCGAGCCGTGGAAGTCGACCAAGGATGACGGGCTGGGCGTCGGCCTGGCGATCTGCCGCCGCGTGGTCGAGCACTACGGCGGGCGGATCTGGGCGGACCCGCCGGTTCCGGGCGAAGGCGCCCGGTTCAGCGTCTTCATTCCCTCGGTGCTGAAGGAGGCCGCATGACGGACGTGAGACCCCGGGTCCACGTCGTCGAGGACGACGCCGTCGCCCGCGATGCGCTCTGCCTGCTGCTGGACTGCGATGGCTGGCAGGCCTGTCCGCACCCCTCGGCGGACCAGTTCCTCGCCGCGTCCGATGTCGGACCGGGCGACGTGGTCATCAGCGACATCCGCATGCCGGGCCGTTCGGGCCTGGACCTGCTGACGGCGCTCAACGCCCGCGACGGCGCGCCGCCGGTTGTCCTGATGACCGCCTACGGTGAAATCCGCGATGCGGTGAACGCCATGCGGGCCGGGGCCGTGGACTATCTGGAAAAGCCCGCCGATCCCGACCGTCTGCTGGAGGTGATGCGCCGGTTCAGGGGCGTGGCCGCCGATCCTGAGGCGGTAGACAGCCTGCGCCGGGACGCCCGGGCGCGACTCTCCCGCCTCACCGCCCGCGAGCGCGAGGTCCTGGTCCACCTGCTCCGGGGCGAGACCAACAAGGAGATCGCCCGGGCGCTTTCCCTGAGCCACCGGACCGTCGAGCAGCACCGCGGCCACATCATGCTGAAGACAAACGCGGCAAGCTTCGCCGACCTGGTGCGCTACGGCAGCCTCAGCCACGCGTCCGGTTGAGATCGGGGCGGGCGGCCGATAGGGTACCGCCCGGACGACCGGCGAACGGGCCGGCGCCCGGAGGAAACGCCCGGTCATGATGAAGCTCTATTCGGGCGATCTCAGCCCCTACTCGGCGCGGGTGCGTCTGCAGATCTACGCCAAGGGCATCACCGACATCGTCCTGGAGCGGCCGGCCAGCTTCGGCATGCCGAAGTTCCGCGAGGACCATCCGATCGGCCGCATTCCCGTGCTCGACATCGACGGCGACATGATGCCGGAGTCCGAGGTGATCGCCGAGTACCTCGAGGCGATCTATCCCGAGCCTTCGATGCTGGGCGCCACGCCGCGCGAGACCGCCCGGATACGCACCCTCGCCCGGGTGGGCGACATCTACATCCTGAACAACATGTTCATGCTCTCGGCCCAGAGCCGCGCGGAAACCCGCAACCAGGGCATCGTCGACCTGCTGGGCGGCCAGGTGGTTCGCAACATCAAGGCGCTGAACCGGATGATCGGGACCGACGGCTTCGCCTATGGCGGCCGGGTCACCATGGCCGACTGCGCGCTCGTGCCCGCGCTGTTCATGGTCGACAACGTCCTGCCCTCGGTCGGCGTCGACAACCCGATCCCGGCGAACGCGAATGTCGCGGCCTACTGGGCGGCGATCCAGACCAACGAACATGCCGCCCGGGTGCTCGTGGAACTGCATCGCGGGCTGGAGGAACGCCGCGAACTGATCCGCAGCGGCGCCTTCGCGAAGATGATGGCCGCCGCGGCCGCGGCGCAGGCGGCGGCTGACGCGGCGGGCTAGGCCCCCGCGCTCCATCCCGCACATCCCGGCATTCGCCGGGATGTGCGGGCCGAGGTGAAATTCGTGGCTGCGAACTGAGTCCGGACCTAGGCCGACATCCGCGCCTTGAACACACCGTCCGGCAGGCGGGCGGCGCGCGACGGGTGGATGAAGAAATAGTCCTTCCAGGGCAGGTCCTCGACCAGGGTCGTCCGCTCCTCCAGCCGCCCGCCGTCCAGGGCGAACATGCGGTAGCCCCGGTCCAGGAACAGCTTCAGCACCGCCTCGCCCGAGCCGCCGAAGCGCGCCTGCAGCATCGGCGGGTGGATTTCCAGCAGGACGTGCGGCCGGTCACGATCGAGGATGGCCGTCGCGCCCTCCAGGGCCCGCTGCTCGGCGCCCTCGATGTCCATGCGGATGAAGTCGACCCGGTCGATGCCGTGCTCGGCGCAGTAGGCGTCCAGGGTGATGACCGGCGTGACCTGGGTTTCCAGCCCGGTGTCCTCCAGGTCGGGCCGCGCGGGGCCGTTGGGGACGGTCTCGGCCACATAGGCATAGGCCCGGCCCATCCGGCCCGAAGTCTTCTTCGGCGTGACCAGCAGCAGTTCGCCCGGCTTGTCCGAGGCGGCGGCGTGGATGGCCGTCACCTGCCGGCCGATCCCGTGCCAGCGTATGCCCACCTTCAGCACCTCATAGGCGAAGGCAGAGGGCTCGAAGGCATGGATGGTCGCCTTGGGCGCCACCTGGGTCATCACATAGGAATGGCGCCCGTCGCTGGCGCCCACGTGCAGGCAGACAGGCGCGCCCGACAGCAGGTCGGCGAGATAGGGGGTCTCGGGCTCGTGCTTGGCCCAGGCCCGGTTCCGGCGCCAGGCGCGGAAGGCGTGACCCAGCACGCGAAGGGATGGCATCGACACTCCTCGTCCGCCCTCGATACCGCCGGGCTCTACGCCGCGTCGCGGACCACCGTCATCATGTAGTTCACGGCGGTGTCGGCGGATTCCGTCCATTTGCCGGTCAGCGGGTTGAACACCACACCGAACGGCCCGTCCACCGCCACCGGCGCGCCGGCGAGGAATCCGCGGATCTCGTCGGGCTTGAGGAACTTCGACCAGTCGTGGGTGCCGGCCGGCAGCCAGCGCAGCACGTACTCCGCGCCCACCTTGGCCAGCGCCAGCGCCTTCAGCGTCCGGTTCAGGGTGGCGACGATCATCAGCCCGCCCGGCTTCAGCAGCTGGGCGCAGGAGCGCAGGTACTCGCCCGGATCGGCCACATGCTCGATCACCTCCATGTTGAGGATGATGTCGAACAGCGGCTCGCCGGCCTCGACCAGCGCCTCGGCTGTGGAGGCCCGGTAGTCGATCTCCAGCCCCTGTTCGGCCGCATGCGCCCGGGCGGTGCCGATGTTGCGCTCCGAGGCGTCGACGCCGGTCACCTGGAACCCCAGCCGGGTCATGGGCTCGCACAGCAGTCCGCCGCCACAGCCGATGTCCAGCAGCCGCAGCCCCTCGAACGGCCGCCGGGCCTGCGGGTCCCGCTTGAAGCGGTAGAGCGCCTGGTCGCGGATGAAGCCCAGTCGCACCGGGTTGAACCGGTGCAGGGGCGCGAACTTGCCGTGCGGGTCCCACCATTCGGCGGCGATGCGCGAGAAGCGCTCCACTTCGGCAGGATCGATGCTTGAACGGGCGGGGGCGGGCGAACTCATGCCCCCTTCTAGCCCCTCGCGCGCGGAAAACGAAAGATTCCGGGCGTTGCGGGCGGCGCGCGGCGTCGCTAGAAGGCTCCGCCCTTCGGCGGCGCAGCAAAGGTGGCCCGACCAGAACCCATGTCCCGGCTGGTGATGAAATTCGGCGGCACGTCCGTGGCCGACCTGGAACGCATCCGTCGCGTGGCGCGACTGGTGAACGCCGAGGTGCAGGCGGGCCATCAGGTGGCTGTCGTGGTCTCCGCCATGGCCGGCAAGACCAATGAGCTGGTCGCCTGGACCGACGGCGCCGGCCCGGCGGCCCCGGGCCTGACGCCCTCCGACGACGAATACGACGTGGTGGTGGCCTCCGGCGAGCAGGTGACCGCCGGCCTTCTGGCCATGACGCTGCGCAACATGGGCCTGCCCGCGCGCTCGTGGATGGGCTGGCAGATCCCGATCATCGCTGACGACGCTCACGGCCGGGCCCGCATCGACGACATCCAGCCCGAGAAGCTGGGCGCCGCGATGGACGCCGGCGAGGTCGCGGTGATCGCGGGCTTCCAGGGCGTCACCCGCGACGGCCGGATCGCCACCCTCGGTCGCGGCGGCTCCGACACCAGCGCGGTCGCCATCGCCGCGGCGCTGGGCGCGCCCTGCGACATCTACACCGACGTGGACGGCGTCTACACCACCGACCCGCGGATCGAATCCAAGGCCCGCAAGCTTGCCAAGGTCTCCTACGAGGAGATGCTGGAAATGGCCTCGCTGGGCGCCAAGGTGCTGCAGACCCGTTCGGTCGAGCTGGCCATGGCCTACAAGGTGCCCGTCAGGGTGCTCTCAAGTTTTGTCGAGCCCGGCGAAGCGCCCGGCCAGGGCACCATTGTGTGCGACGAGGAGGAGATCGTGGAGAAGCGGATCGTGAGCGGCGTGGCCTACAGCCGCGACGAGGCGAAGATCAGCCTCTTCGGCCTGCCCGACCATCCGGGCGTGTCGTCCGCCATCTTCGGCGCGCTGGCCGATGCGAACGTCAACGTGGACATGATCGTCCAGAGCCATGCCCGCACGGCGGACACGGCCAACATGGAGTTCACGGTCGGCAAGCGCGACGCCCAGCGCGCCGTCGAGATCGTCCGCGCCGCCCAGCCGCAGATCGGCTTCGACGACGTGGCCGTGAACGAGGACGTGGCCAAGGTCTCGGTGATCGGGGTCGGCATGCGCAGCCACACCGGCGTCGCCAAGTCGATGTTCCAGGCGCTGGCCGAGAAGGGCGTCAACATCCAGGTGATCTCGACCTCCGAGATCAAGATCAGCGTGCTGATCGACGCGGCCTACACCGAGCTGGCCGTCCGCGCCCTGCACGCCGCCTACGGCCTGGACCAGCTCTAGGCGTTCTCCCAGGCCTGCACCGCGCCGATCCGGGCCAGGTCACGGAAGAGGCGGCTGAGACTGACATTGTTCTCCGGGATGACCTCGGCGACGCCGATGTCGTCGAGCCCGTCGGCGAGGACGATGAAGCCGCGGCCCACCTGCCCCACCAGGCCCCGCTCGGTCAGCCGCCGCACATGCCGGCGGACGGTTTCGTTCTGCAGCCGAAGCCGAGTGGCCACCAGGGTCACCGAGACCGGCCGCTTCACCCCGTCGGGCAGCCACGGCTGCCTCGCTTCAGGCCCCGGCCCGGCCGGGTCGCGCACCAGCCCCGCGGCGTTCTCCCGCAGCATCTGCAGGGCGATCAGTCCCGGGATCAGGCCACCGAAGCGCCGCTCCACCTGGGGCATCATCCGCATCAGGTACTCGCCGGCGATCCGCGCCTGCGCCCGCAGCAGCGGTGTCGGGCCGGGGGCCTGCAGCGGGACCGGCAAGGAGCCAGGCTCCAGGAATCCCATCTCCGCGAGCCGCCGCCACGCCCGGGACAGGGTCCCATCCAGCGCCAGCAGGCCCGCGGTATGGATCGGGCTGTGGAGTTGCCGGGCGGGAACCACGACGCCCGCCGGCGTGATGTCGCAGATGCCGGCCTCCGACAGCCGGAGCAGACGCCGGCGCACCGTCTCGAACGGCAGGCCCAGGGCGCCCGCCAGCCCGGAAATGCTGACCGGCCGCCGGGCCGTGTCCGGCGGCATGTCCGGGAGCGCGCCAAACTCGAACTGCAGGGCCGGCTGGGCCAGGATCGGGGCCACGTTCGCCTGCACCGCGCCCAGGATGATCAGCGCGTCCACGGGTTCCAGCGGGCCGCGGACAAGGTCCATCAGGTCCAGCAGCAGATCCTGCGTCACCACCAGCGCGGCGATCGACATGGCGAGCGGAACCGAAGACCCCATGGGGCGACAGTAGGCGCCCGGGCCGGAATCCTCAACTTGGGGACCTGACTTGCGCCGCTCAGTCCGCCACGGCGGTCTCGGCGTCGCCGGTCAGCCGGAAGGTCGCCCAGGTTCCGATCAGCGCCAGCGGTATCACCGAGGCGAAGACCCACACTGAGGCCGACCGTGCGCTGGCGTCGGTCAGGCCATGGGCGAACCCGGCCATGTTCGCCGCCACGCCGGAGATCGCCGCGCCGGCGGCCGCACCGGTCTGGCGCACGGCGGTGATCGCGGAAGAGCCGATGGCCCGGTCCTCATCCGACAGGGCCGCCAGCACCCGGCGGCTCATGAACGCCCATGAAAATCCGAACGCCGCCCCCAGCAGGCTCCCGCCGACCAGTATCCACGCCAGCGGCCCGTCGCCCATCGCCCAGGTCAGGATCACCAGACTCAGCGTCAGGCACAGCGCGCCGAGGCGGGTCCACCGCCTGTCCCAGACCCCTGTCGCCCCGGCCACGGCCATGGCCGCCACGGTCCAGGCCAGCGATTCCACCCCGATGGCGTAGCCCGCCCACAGGGGCGTGAAGCCCCGCAGTTGCTGGAGGATCGGCGGGCCGTAGATGGCGAACCCCATCGACGCGGCGGTAAGCGCGAACATGGCCAGATAGCCCGAGCCGCAGACCGTCCTCAGGTCCCCGGCCCTGTGCGGCAGCAGGCGCACGCGCGCCCGGCCGTCGATCCAGACCACGAGGCCCAGCACCACGATCCCGCCGGTGACCAGCCCGATCGACAGGGCGGCGTTGCGCAGCACATCGGCCACCGCGATGGCCGCCACCCCCACCGCCAGCACCCCCAGCTGCAGCCAGGGGATGCCCGGTCCGCCCTCGCCCTTCGACGATCCCGCCAGCAGGAACGGCGCGGCGGCGCTGAACACCACGGCCTGCAGGGCGAACAGCAAGAAGACGTCCCGCCATCCGCCGCCTTCCAGCACCAGCCCGCCGAACAGCGGGCCCAGGACGGTTGCAATCCCCCACACGAAGGTCACGGCCGAGAACACCCGCGCAAGATGCCGCTCGGGGAACATGAAGGCGATGGCCACCATGGCGAACCCCGAGATCCAGCCGCTGCCCAGCCCCTGGATCAGCCGCCCGGCGAGGAAGGTGCCCACGTCCGGCGCCATTGCGCTCATCACGCAGCCCACGGCCATGATCACCCCGGCCAGCGCCGTCGAGGCCTTCAGCCCGAACAGTTCCGACAGCCGCCCCGCGCTGGCCCCGGCCAGGATCGCGCCCACCAGGAACCCCGCGGTCGCCCAGGCGAAATAGGCATAGCCGCCCAGATCGGCGCCGACGCTGGGCATGATGGTCGCCGTCACCAGGCTGTCGGCCGCGTTCAGCCAGACGCCCAGGCAGATCAGGGCGAACCGGGGAAGCCGGCCATCGGCCAGCAGGTCGCCCCACCCTGTGCTCTTCGGTTCCGACGTGCTCATGACCGCTCGTTAGCCGCTGGATCGCGCCCCGGCCAGCATCCAGCCCCGCCCTAGCGGCGGGCGCTGGCGCCCGGAAGTTCCGGCGCGAACCCCGGCCGCCAGTGGTTGGCCGTGCCCGAGGTCACGTACCAGCTGATCAGCAGCGCGCAGATCAGGGCCCCCGGCACGTAGGAGTTGGTCCGCCGGTAGGTGTAGGCGGCGATCACCCCCACCACCGCCAGCAGCGGGATGAACTGGATCGCCACGATCACGTTCAGCGGCTCGGTCGGCGTGGCCAGCAGGCCGGTCGTGAACAGGGTCGCATACTGCCAGACGACCAGGACCAGGAAGCCCAGGCTCATGGCGGCCTTGGCCCAGCCGACCTGGGCGACCAGGCCCTCGCCGCGCACCGCCAGGTTGGCCGCCAGGCCGCGCAGGCTGATGAGGAAGAACGCCGTCCACCCGATCAGATAGACCGGCAGCATGCCGGCGCGGGCGGCGTCCAGCGGCTTCATTCCCAGCACCCAGAAGCGGTAGTCCACCTTGAACACCGCATCCACCAGCACCAGCGAGGCATAGGCCAGGCCCATGGTCGCCGCGGCCGCCCCGATCGACAGGCCCCAGTTGGGCGTGAAGCTGGGCCGGCCGCGCCGCAGGACCAGGCCGATGGCCAGGCTGATCAGCGCCGTCCCCAGCGCCCATACCAGCAGCTGGTTCTGGATCCACTGCGGCGTGAGCGCGGTCGGGAACACGATCTGGCCGATCTTCATCAGCGGGAAGTAGGTGATCGCCGGCAGGCCCGCGGTGATCGCGAAGGCCAGCCACCACCGCAGGTCGCGTCGCTCGGCCAGCGGCTCGGCGGCATGGTTCAGCCCGGCGAAGGTTTTCGAGGCCAGCAACAGCTCGAACGTGGCCAGGATCAGCCACACCATGCCGACGAAGGAAATCAGGGTGCCGATCTCCTTCCACAGCCAGACCTGGTCGTTCAGCGGCCGGGCATGCGGCGCGGGCAGGGTCTTCTGGAACCAGCCGATCGCCCCGCCCACCCCGGCCTGCGAGAAGTGCTCCCACGGGTGCGTCACAGGCGGGTTCAGCAGCACCCGGGCGGTGCCGTCCGCGACCGAGCCATAGATGTGGTCCACTTCCACCGGCCCGGTCAGGCCGAACACCTTCTGCAGCTTGGGCGAGGTGGCCACCAGGCTGCCCTTGGGAACCTGCCACATCAGGCCCGCGAACTCGTCGAACTGGCCGAAGACCACCGCCAGGTTCCGCGGATTGGCCGGGGCCTTGGCGCCCAGCAGGCCCGGCGTCGAGCCTTCCAGCACGATCGACCGGTAGCCGTCGGGGATCTCGGCCGCCGCGGCCAGGATCGGCCCGCCGCCCATGGAATGGCCCTCGAGGCCCACGTTGGCCCTGTCCACCACCGGCAGGCTTCGCAGGTAGCGCAGCGCCGCCGGGCCGCCGAAATCGGCGGTGCCCACGATCCCGCCGGAATAGCCGTGGCCGGTCATGTCCATCGACAGCACCACGAAACCGCGGCGGGCCAGCTCGATGGCGAACGGGCTCTGCATCTCGCGGGTGTTGATGTAGCCGTGGCTGATCAGCACCGCCGGCGCCGGCGTCGCCGCCGTGGCGTTGCGCGGCGTGTAGAGCAGGCCCGACACCGTCACCCCCGGCGCCGCGGCGATCCGCACCTCCGAGACGGTGGTCCCGCGCTGTGTCTGGATCGAATGCGCCAGGAACGCGCCACCCAGGATCAAAGCCCAGGCGAGGCCAAAGGCCAGCCATTTCCGCACCATCGACGCCCCCGTCCCTCTATCGTTGGGGGGACGATGGGCCGGGACCGGGAAATGCTCAAGAGCCGGCTTGGACGAAGGCCGCTACGCCAGGGTCAGGGCGCGTCCTGCCGCAGCCGCAGCGTCATCGGCATCCCGCCCTGCGGCCGCATCGACACCCGCATCACCGGGCGGATCCTGTGGCCGGGATCGGGCTCCAGCTCCGCGCCGCGGACAAGCGTGGCCAGGATGGCGACGGTCTCGGTCTGGGCGACGGCCGGGCCGATGCAGACCCGGGGCCCCGCCCCGAACGGCAGGTAGGCGAAGCGGTGGCGGCCCACGCTCCGCTCCGGGCTGAAGCGGTCGGGGTCGAAGACGTCCGGGTCAGTCCACAGCAGCCGGTGCCGGTGGATCGCGTAGATGGGGATGAACACGAAGGTGCCCTTGCGCACCTTCACCCCGCCCGCCTCGACGTCCTCGGCGCACATCCGGCTGAGCAGGGGCAGGGACGGGTAGAGCCGCATGGCCTCCAGAACGACCTGGCGGGTGAAGGTCAGGCGCTGGACATGATCATCGGTGAGGGTGGCGTCGCCCGCCACGTCGGCGATCTCGGCCCGCACCCGCGCCGCCGTGCCCGGGTCGGCGCCCAGCAGGTAGAGCGACCAGGTCAGCGCCAGCGCCGTGGTCTCGTGGCCCGCGCCGATGAAGGTCAGCAGGTTGTCGCGCAGCAACACGTCGTCCATCCGCCGCCCGCTCTCCGGGTCCTGCGCCTGCATCAGAAGGTCGACCAGGTCGCCACGCGCGGCCTCGTGGCGACGCCGCGCCACCATGCGGTCGACCATCGCCTTCAGCGCAACCATCGCCCGGTAACCCCGCGGCGCCAGCGCCACCCGCGTCCAGGTCGGCCACTGCAGCAGGTCGGCCGGGGTGATCTTGCCCAGGGTCTCCAGATAGTCGGTGATCGCCCGCGCCGCCTGGGCCACGTCGATCCCCTCGCCGCCCGACAGCATGGTGTCGAGGATCACCTGGAAGGTGACGCCCGTCATCTCGGTGGCGATGTCCAGCCGGGCGCCGTCGCCCCGGTCGCGCCAGCGGGCCAGGGCCGCCTCGGCCGCGCGGACCATCACCGGGGTCATCGCCGCCACATTGTCCGGCCGGAACCCGGGGGCGGCGGCGCGCCTCTGCCAGCGCCAGGCCTCGCCCTGCGCGGTCAGCAGACCTTCGCCCAGGGCCGGCTTGGTCACCCGGTCGAACATCCAGTCCTTGGGAAAGGCGTCGATCCTGTCGAGCAGGATGTCCTTCAGCATCGCCGGGTCCGACGCGTAGAGGAACATCTGCCGGTCGTCGCCGCGCTGGAAGTAGGGTTCCTCGTAGACCGCCTTCGGCCAGGCCTCGAGGGGGTTGTCCATCAGCTTCCACAGGGCGTGGAAGTAGGGCAGCGGCGCATCCGGGACGATCACGCCGGGCGGAGTGAAGGGGCGATCCTGGGCGGGCGCTTCGGGCACGCAACGACCCTAGCTGCGACGCGCGTCGGTGGCCATGCCCGCTCAGGGGGCATCGGCGCGCCGTGATCGCGACGCCGGGCATTCCGTCTCGGTATTGATGGAATATCCTGCTAGGGAACGGCGAAAGTACGGGAGGATATTGCAGCTACGATGGCCGGACAGGTCGCCATACGTGGACAGCGGAGCCTGCTGAGGCAGATCCGCGAGGCGCTGGCCGGCGGCGGCCCTGCGCAGCAGCGTCTCGACATGGTCGTGCGGATCATCGCCCTTTCGATGGTGGCCGAGGTCTGCTCGATCTACCTGCGGCGCGCCAACGGGGAGATGGAATTCTTCGCCACCGAGGGCCTCGACGCCAAGGCGATCCACGTCACCCGGATGAAGCCCGGCGAAGGCCTGATCGGCGAGATCATGAAGCAGGGCCGGCCGCTGAACCTGGCCGACGCGCCGGCCCACCCGGCCTTCTCCTACCGACCGGAAACCGGCGAAGATCCCTACCACGCCTTCCTCGGCGTTCCGCTGCTGCGCGGCGGCCGGGCCATCGGGGTGCTGGTGGTCCAGAACCGCACCGCGCGCGTCTACACCGAGGACGAGGTCGAGGATCTGCAGATCGTCGCCATGGTCCTGGCCGAGATGGTGGCCTCCGGCGAGCTGATCACCGTCGAGGAACTGGAGGGCGTCGAGCTTTCACCCCGGCGGCCCGAACGCCTGATCGGCTCGCGGTTCGCCGAGGGCCTGGCCTATGGCGTGGTCGTCCTCCACGAGCCGCCGGTGGCCTCGTCCCAGCTGCTGTCCGACGACGTGGCCGCGGAAGAGGAACGGCTGGCCCGGGCCCTGTCCGCACTCAAGGCCCAGATCGACCAGATGCTGGAGGGCCAGCACGGCCTGGTCGACGCCTCCTTCGAGGTGCTCGAGACCTACCGGATGTTCGCCCATTCGGGCAGCTGGAACCGCAGTCTCGAGGACGCCGTCAAGAACGGCCTCACCGCCGAGGCCGCCGTCGAGCGCGTGCGCTCCGAGCACCGGGCCCGTCTGGGCCAGGCCCGCGATCCCTATCTGCGCGAGCGGCTGCACGATCTCGAAGACCTCAACGACCGGCTGCTGCGCCACCTGGCCGGCAACGGCAGCGTCGCCCGCGAGCTGCCCGCCAACGCCGTGCTGATCGCCCGGAACCTCGGCCCCGCCGACCTGCTGGAATACGACCGCCACAAGCTGCGCGGCCTCCTGCTGGAGGAAGGGTCCTCCGCCAGCCACGCCGCCATCGTCGCCCGCGCGCTCGACATTCCCTGCGTCGGCCGCCTGCAGGGCCTGCGCGACCGGGTGTCCGAAGGCGACCCCGTTATCGTCGACGCCGAGACCGGCGAGGCCTACCTGCGCCCGCGCCCGGACGTGGTGAAGGCGATCCAGGCCCGCATCGATGTGCGCCGCCAGCGCCAGGCCGAGTTCGCCAAGCTCAAGGACACCCCGGCCTTCACCCGCGACGGCGTGAAGGTCACCATGCTGATGAACGCCGGCCTCGACGTGGACCTCGAGAGCCTGGTCGACACCGGCGCCGAGGGCATCGGCCTGTTCCGCACCGAGTTCCAGTTCATGGTCTCGGAGGAGATGCCGCGCTTCAACGCCCAGACGGCCCTCTACTCGCGGGTGATGGACGCCGCCGGCGACCTGCCCGTCACCTTCCGCACCCTCGATCTCGGCGGCGACAAGGTGCTGCCCTACATGGAGGCCGAGCGCGAGGAGAACCCGGCGCTGGGCTGGCGGGCGATCCGCATGGGTCTGGACCGGCCCGCCCTGCTGCGCCTCCAGCTCCGCGCCCTGATCGCCGCGTCCAGGGGCCGGCCGCTGCAGATCATGTTCCCCCTCGTGGCCAGCGTGGACGAGTTCCGCGCCGGCCGCGCCCTCGTCGAGACCGAGGTGGCCTGGGCCCAGCGTCGCGGCCGCCCTGCGCCCTCACGTCTCGATGTCGGCGCGATGATCGAGGCGCCGTCGCTGATCTGGCACCTGGACGCCCTGCTGCCGATGACCGACTTCGTCAGCGTCGGCACCAACGACCTGATGCAGTACCTGTTCGCCGCCGATCGCGGGAACCCCAGGGTGGCCGACCGCTACGACCCCCTGTCGCCGCCGGCGCTGCGGGCGCTGGAGACGATCCAGCGGGCCTGCGCCGAGACCGGGACCCCGGTCAGCGTCTGCGGCGAAATGGCCGGGCGGCCGCTGGAGGCCTTCGCCCTGGTGGCCCTGGGCTTCGAGCGCCTGTCCATGCCGCCGGCCGGCATCGGTCCGGTCAAGCAGATGGTGCTGAGCTGCGACCGCGAAGCCGCCCGCCGCGGGGTCTCGGCCCTGCTGAAGTCCGGCGCCGGGTCCGTGCGCAACGAGATTGAAACGCTCGCGCGCAAACTCTACCTCGCGGTCTGACTCACGCCATAATCAGCGCCGCTGGGTGATCCCTCACCCGCGACGGAGCCCCCCGGACCCCGCGTGCTACGCAAACGCAACTCCCGCAAGTCGGCCGAGACCTCGGACCGGGCCCGCGCGCGAAGCCTCTTCGCCCGCCAGACGCCGCCGGCAGCGCCGGCCGCCGCCCCGGCGACCGCGCCCGAGGGGCCGCCCGCGCCGGTCGATCCGCTGATGGCCCACGCCAGCCTGGGCGCGGCCCTCCAGGCGGTGCGCGTCGAGCGTGGCCTGACGCTCCAGGATGTGGCCGACGACACCCGTATCCGCCGGGCCTATCTCGAGGCGATCGAGGAGATGCGGCTCGACGCCCTGCCCTCGCGCCCCTTCACCATCGGCTACGTCCGGGCCTACGCCACCTCCCTCGGCCTCGATCCGGACCTCGCCGTCGAGCGGTTCAAAAGCGACGAGCCCGTGCTGGACGAGCCGCTCCACGCCCCCGTCGGCATGCTGGACGATCGCGATCCGCGGGTGGCCGCCTTCCTGATCGGCGCCCTGGTGATCATCGCCGCCATCGTGCTGTGGAACGTCGCCCAGCGGGCCATGATCGCCAATGCCCCGCCCTCGCCCCTCGCACCCGAGGCCGCCACGGCGAAGGCGCTGGCCAGCATCAGGGGCGGCGTGATGCAGCTGGGCTATCCCCTGCCGGCGCCCGTGGAATCCACCACCCCGCCGCCCTACGAGACGCCGGGCCTGGCCGAGGCCATGGGCATCAAGGCCGATCCCGCCGCCGGCGCGCCCCGCCCCGCCAACCAGGCGCCCGCGATCGATCTCTCGGCCCTGCCGCAGACTTTCGTCCCGGCCGGCAAGGTCTATGACGCCGGCGCGCCGCAGCCGGGCGCCGTGGTGATCCTCCAGGCCCTCAAGCCCGCCTCGCTGATCCTGCGCGGAGCCGACGGCTCGGTCTACTTCGGCCGCCAGATGGCCAAGGGCGAGGCCTTCCGCGTCCCGCCCATCGCCGGGCTAACCCTCGACGTCTCCAACGCGGTCGATTTCCAGGTGTTCGTCTACGGCCGCTCGCGTGGTGTCCTTCCGGCCAACCAGGTCCTGGCCTCCAAACTCGCCACCCCGCCACCCGGCGCGACGCCGGCGGCCGCTCGCCCAGCGCCCCTGGCGCCGCCCGCGGCGAAGGCGCCCTAAACCCCGCCTTGGGTTTCAGGTCCAAACCCCCTATTTTCGCCCCATCATGACCGCAGAAGCCCACACCGCCGTTCGCCCCTGGCGGGCGATCCATCGCCGGCCAAGCCGCAAGATCCGCGTGGGGTCCGTCGAGGTGGGCGGCGACGCGCCGATCACTGTGCAGTCGATGACCAACACGCTCACGGCCGACGCTCAGGCGACCATCGCCCAGATCCGCCAGCTGGAGGAGGCCGGCGCCGACATCGTCCGGGTCTCCTGTCCCGACGAGGAGTCCACCGCCGCGTTCCCCGAGATCGTCCGCGCGTCGAGGGTCCCGCTCGTGGCCGACATCCACTTTCACTACAGGCGCGGCATCGAGGCGGCCAAGGCGGGCGCGGCCTGCCTGCGGATCAACCCCGGCAATATCGGCAATGCGTCGCGCGTCCGCGACGTGATCCAGGCCGCCCGCGACCACGGCTGTTCCATGCGCATCGGCGTCAACGCCGGCTCGCTGGAGCGTGACCTGCTGGAACAGTACGGCGAGCCCTGCCCCGAGGCGATGGTCGAGAGCGCGCTGCGCCACGCCCGTATCCTCCAGGACCACGACTTCCACGAATTCAAGATCAGCGTGAAGGCGTCCGACCCCTTCATGACGGTGGCTGCCTACCAGCAGCTGGCCGAGGCCATCGACTGCCCGCTGCATCTCGGCGTCACCGAAGCTGGCGCCCTGCGCACCGGCACGGTGAAGTCCTCCATCGGCATCGGCTCGATGCTGTGGGCCGGGATCGGCGACACCATCCGCGTCAGCCTCGCCGCCGACCCGGTGGAAGAGATCAAGGTCGGCTTCGACATCCTCAAGAGCCTGGGCCTGCGCCATCGCGGCGTGAACATCATCGCCTGCCCGTCCTGCGCCCGGCAGGGCTTCAACGTCATCAAGACCGTCGAGGCCCTGGAGGGCCGGCTGGCCCACATCTCCACCTCGCTCAGCCTGTCGATCATCGGCTGCGTGGTGAACGGCCCCGGCGAGGCGCTGATGACCGACGTCGGCTTCACCGGCGGCGGCAAGGGCTCGGGCATGGTCTACCTGGCCGGCAAGCCCGACCACAAGATGGACAACGAGGCCATGGTCGACCACATCGTCGA
>CAUJHW010000088.1 GCA_963205005.1 Pseudomonadota bacterium | reverse complement strand
CGCAGGGCCTGCTCCATCTCCACCCGGATCGCGCCCTTGCGGCTGATCGGGATCTGGGCCGAGGTCTCGGTGATCACCGGGAAGGCGTCGGGGCCGTAGTTGTAGACGGTTCCCGGGAACAGGATCCGCGCGTCGGTGGCCTTCGCGGCGGCGAGGGTGCTGGCCAGCATCGGCAGCTGCAGCCCGGCCCAGTTGCGGTAGCCGGGCGGGTTCACCCCATGGACGATGATCTCGCAGCCCTGGGCCGCGGCCACCACGTCGGCCGGGGTCATGGCGTCGCCCTTCACCCAGTCGAGGGGCTCGCGGCCGATCCGGGCGCGGTCAGGGTCGCGGTTCATCGCCCGCACCCGCCAGCCGTCGGCCAGCAGCCGTTCGGCCAGCGCGCCGCCGACTCCGCCGGTCGCGCCGATCACCAGGGCCGTTCTGTTCGTGCTCATGAGCCGTTCCTCTTCGTCGCCGAAAGAGGTGCGCCTTCGCCAAACCCAACGGAATTGCCATTGAAGGCAGAACAGGTATTCACTGACGTATGTCTGGAACGCTCGACTGGGATCTTCTGCAGAGCCTGCACGCGGTGCTGGAGGCCGGCAGCTTCTCGGGCGCGGCGCGGCTCCGGCGCCTGACCCAGCCGACGCTGGGGCGGCACATCGACCAGCTGGAGCGTCAGCTCGGCGCGCCGCTGTTCCTGCGCAGCCCGCGGGGCCTCCAGGCCACCGACCTGGCCGAGTCGTTCCGCCCGCACCTGGCCGACATGGCCGCCGCCGCCAGCACCGCGGCGCGCGACGCCAGCGGGGTGGCCAGCGGCGAGGGCGGCGTGGTCCGCGTCGCCGCCAGCGAGATCGTCGGCATCGAGGTGCTGCCCGGCGTGCTCACCAGCTTCCGCGAGGCCCACCCGGGCATCGACGTGGAACTGACCCTCTCCAACAAGAACGAGGATCTGACCCGCCGCGACGCCGACGTGGCGGTCCGCATGAGCCGGCCGACCCAGAACCGCCTGGTGGCCAAGAAGGTCGGCGAGATCGCGCTGGGCTTCCACGCCACGCCCGAATACGTGGCGCGCAAGGGCCTGCCGACGACCTTTGACGAGCTGGTCACCCACAGCCTGATCGGCTTCGACCGGAACTATCCTGACCTGGTCAACGACCTGTCGGTCGGCCGTCCGGTGACCCGCGACCTGTTCGCGCTGCGCACCGACAACGACGTGGCCCAGCTGGCCGCCGTCCGGGCCGGCTTCGGCATCGGCGTCTGCCAGCTTCAGGTGGGCCGGCGCGAGGGGCTGGTCCACATCCTGCCCGACCTTTTCAGCTTCAAGCTCGATATCTGGATCTGCATGCACGAGACCCTGCGCGGCAGCCCCCGCATGCGGCTGATGTTCGACCACCTGGCGAAGACGCTGGGCCAGTACGCGGATGAAGCGAAGGCGTGAAACGGAAAACGGCGGCCGGATCGCTCCGGCCGCCGTTCTGAATTCCGTGCCTGTGGAGGGCGCTTAGCCTTCCGAGGGCGTGCCGGCGGCCGGCTTGGCGTTCATCTGGCGCTCGGCGATCCGGGCCGACTTCCCGCGGCGGTCGCGCAGGTAGTACAGCTTGGCGCGCCGGACGACGCCGCGACGCTTCACTTCGATGGATTCGATGTTGGGCGAGAGCATCGGGAACACCCGCTCCACGCCTTCACCGAAGGAAATCTTGCGGACGGTGAAGCTCTCGTCGATGCCCTGGCCGCCACGGGCGATCACGACGCCTTCGTAGGCCTGGACGCGCTCGCGCTCGCCTTCCTTGATCTTCACGTTCACGCGCACCGTGTCGCCGGGGCGGAACTCGGGGATCTGCCGGACGGCCAGCAGGCGGTCGGCTTCTTCCTTGCGGAGGGTCTCGATGATGTTGGCAGCCATTGTCTTCGTCCTTTACCGGGCTTTTTCGCCCTTTGCCTGTTGATTGGCGGGCAGCCGGTCCCAGAGATCGGGCCGCTGTTTCCGCGTGGTCTCTTCCCGCTGCGCCTGCCGCCATTTGCGGATGTCCGCATGGTGGCCGGAGAGCAGGACCTCGGGGATATCGAGCCCTTCGAACGTCCGCGGTCGCGTGTACTGCGGATGCTCGAGGAGACCGTCCTCGAAGCTTTCTTCACTCAAGCTCTCGGCCTGACCCAGCACTCCGGGCACAAGCCGTACGCACGCCTCGATCGCCACCAGCGCCGCCGCCTCGCCACCGGCGAGAACCGCGTCGCCCACGGCGACTTCTTCGAACCCCCGGGTTTCGAGAACCCGTTGATCCACCCCCTCGAACCGACCGCAGAGCACGATCAGTCCCGGTCCCTGGGACCACTCATGAACGCGCGCCTGGGTGAGGGGCCGGCCCCGGGCGCTCATGTACAAAAGCGGCCGCTCTCGCCGCTCCACGCTGTCAAGCGCGGAGGCGATGACGTCCGCCCGCATCACCTGCCCCGGACCTCCCCCAGCAGGGGTGTCGTCCAGGAAGCCGCGCTTATCTTTGGAAAAGGCCCGAATGTCCACTGTTTCCAATGACCACAGGCCCTGCTCGCGCCACGCCGTGCCGATCAGCGAGACGCCGAGCGGCCCCGGAAACGCCTCCGGGAACATGGTCAGGACGGTGCAGTCGAAGGACATGGCGGCCCAAAGCGCTGCTCAGGGCCGGCGCGTCAAGCCTCAGAACCACTCGAGGTAATGGCTGTAGTAGCCGGCCAGCGGGCGACCACGGTCGGCGCAGACGCGGCCGGGGCCGGCGATGCACGGGCTGTCGTCGTAGCGGACGCCCTCGATGAAGGCGTCGTTGCGGGCCCACTCGAAGTCGATCTCGCCCGGGCGGTCGGCGCGGTAGCGGAAGCGAACCCCGTTGCGGGACCCTTCCACCGACCCCCCGGCGTCGCCCATGGCCCGGGTGCGGGCGGCCTCGGCGACGATGGCGTCATAGGCGGGGCGATGGGCGTTGAAGTTCAGCCATGCGCCGGCGTCCAGCAGCGGCCGGCTGGCCGGAACGAAGGCGCCGCAGAAGGCCAGCAGGATTGTGGGCGCCAGCCATCCGGTCATCGGCTCGCGCAGCATGGCCCAGAAGCTCCAGGCCAGCAGGATCGGAACCGGGGCGAGGTAGGCGCCCGCCGCCAGCACCAGCAGGGTCTCGCCGGGCAGCACCTCCATGATCCGCCCCGCGCCCAGGGTCAGACCGATGACCAGCGCCATCCAGCCGGCCAGCGTCGCCGCCAGTGGCGTGCGCCAGATCGGTCTGATGGTTCCCGCCGCATCCCCCATGGCCGCAGGATGGGGCCGCGACTGCCCCAACGGCAAGTGCCCCTGGCCTTGCCCGGGGAACGGGCGGGGCGTAATCCAGCCGCCTTCGCAATTGCAGCATGGCCTGATCCCATGACCGACGCCGCTGAAACCCTGGTCGAGTCGCTCCAGCTGGAGCGCCTGGAAAAGAACCTGTTCCGGGGGATCACCCCCGACGGCATGGGCCCGCGCATCTTCGGCGGCCAGGTGATCGCCCAGTCGCTGCTGGCCGCCTATGAGACGGTGAAAGAGCGGGTCTGCCACTCGCTGCACTGCTACTTCATCCGGCCGGGCGACCCGCGCGTGCCGATCGTCTTCGAGGTGGACCGCTCCCGCGACGGCGGCAGCTTCACCACCCGGCGGGTGATCGCGGTCCAGCATGGCGAGCAGATCTTCAACCTGGCCGCCTCGTTCATGACCCCGCAGGAGGGTTTCGAGCACCAGTCCGAGATGCCGGCCGGCCCGCACTGGAGCGAGCTGCCCGACGAGGCCGAGATGGCGCGCGAGTTCCTGAAGACCGCGCCGGAAGAGATGAAGAAGTGGGTGGGCCGGGCCCGTCCCATCGAGATGCGCGCCCAGGACGCCCGCAGCTACTGGCAGACCGGCCCCAAGCCGCCGGTGGCGCAGAACTGGTTCCGCTGCCGCACGCCCATCGGCGATGACGCCCACATGCATCAGGTGATCCTGGCCTATGCGTCGGACATGAACCTGCTGTCGACCGGCATGCGCCCGCACGGTGTTCATTGGCAGACCCCGGGCTTCCAGTCGGCCAGCCTCGACCACGCCATGTGGTTCCACAAGCCGACCGACTTCAACCAGTGGCACCTCTACGCCCACGAGAGCCCCTCGGCCTCGGGCGGGCGCGGCTTCATCCGCGGCTCGATCTACGCCGAGGACGGCACGCTGGTGGCCTCGGTCGCCCAGGAAGGCCTGATGCGGATGCGCGATCCGAAATAGCCCCTCGCCTGATGCAAACCCTCCCTCCCTTAATGGGGAGGGACAGGCTGCGCAGCAGCCCGGGTGGGGGAGTCGGGATCGACGACCCACGTCCCAGGCAGGCCCACACTTCCCCACCCTGATCGCTTCGCGATCTGTCCCTCCCCATTAAGGGAGGGACGCCATCCTTGCCGCCCGGCGCCGCGCGGCGTATTGCCCGCCTTCGCAATTGCAGCATGGGTTGGACGGCACGATGGACACCCAGACCCTGGTCGAGACCCTTCAGCTGGAACGGCTGGAGGTGAACCTTTTCCGCGGCACGACCGCGGACGAGGAAGCGCGTGAGCGGATCTATGGCGGGCAGGTGATCGCCCAGTCGCTGCTGGCGGCCTATGAGACGGTCGAGGACCGGGTGTGTCACTCGCTCCACTGCTACTTCATCCGGCCGGGCGATCCGAACGTGCCGATCATCTTCGAGGTCGACCGCTCGCGCGATGGCGGCAGCTTCACCACCCGGCGGGTCATCGCCGTCCAGCACGGCAAGCAGATCTTCAACCTGGCCGCCTCGTTCCAGGTCCCGGAAGACGGCTACGAGCACCAGTCGGACATGCCCGCCGCCCCGCGCTGGGACGAGGTGCAGGACGACACCGAGCGCCAGCGCGAACTGCTGAAGAACGCCCCGCCCGAGGCCCGCCGCTGGCTGGACCGGCCGCAGCCGATCGAGATGCGCAGCGTCGGCGGCCGCATGGACTTCCGGCCGGAGGTCCGCGAACCGGTGCAGCAGGTCTGGTTCCGCGCCAAGGAGGGCATCGGCGCCGACCCGCACATGCACCAGGTGATCCTCGCCTATGCCTCGGACATGAGCCTGCTGGGCACCTCGGTGCGCCCGCATGGGGTCAGCTGGCAGACGCCGGGCTTCCAGTCCGCCAGCCTGGACCACGCCATGTGGTTCCACCAGCCGACCGACTTCAACGAATGGCACCTGTACCATCAGGAGAGCCCGTCGGCCTCGGGCGGGCGGGGCTTCAACCTGGGCTCGATCTACCGGGCCTCGGACGGCGCCCTGGTGGCCTCCTGCGCCCAGGAAGGCCTGATGCGCATGCGCAAGCCGAAGGCGAAGGCGGAGTAGGCGCGACACACCCCAGCTGTCATCCCGGTTTCGCCGCAGGCGAAGACCGGGATGACAGCTGGGGAAGGTGATCAACGCGCACGAAAACGCCGCGAAGGTCGCCCTTCGCGGCGTTCGAAACTCTGAGGACCCGAAGGCCCGCGGCTTACTTCCGCGTGAAGGCGCCGAACTTGGCGTTGAAGCGCGACACGCGGCCGGCGCGGTCGAGCATCTGGTGACCGCCGCCGGTCCACGCCGGGTGGGTCTTGGGGTCGATATCGAGGTTCAGGGTGTCGCCCGGCTTACCGTAGGTCGACTTGGTCTGATAGCTCGTGCCGTCCGTCATCACCACGGTGATGAAGTGATAGTCGGGGTGCGTGTCTTGTTTCATCGAACGGGCGCCTGACGTAAAGGTTCGGCCGAATTGGACCGGCCGCCAGCGAAGGCGGCAAAATGGAAGCCGCGCGTATAGAGAAACGCCGGCGCGAATGCAAGGTGCGACGCAGATGAGTGAGTCCGGGCCCACGTCCTCAACGTCCGGACGGCCGAGCGCGGGCCAGGCCCTGGCCCAGTCCGTGGCCGAGGCCCGTGACCGCCGCGAGAAGAGCCGCAACGTCGGCGCGCTCCGCCGCCTTGCCCCCTATGTACGGGCGCACTGGGGCGACGCCGGCCTCTCGCTGCTGTTCCTGATCGGCTCGACAAGTGCGGTCCTGGGCCTGTCCTGCGCCATCCGCGCCCTGGTCGATCATCTCACGAAGACCGACGCCGTGGATGGCATCGGCATCAACAGCTGGTTCGGCCTGATCGCCGGCGTGGCGCTGGCGCTCGCGCTGACCACGGCGCTCCGTTACTACTACATCACCAAGCTGGGCGAGCGGGTGGTGGCCGACCTGCGCAAGGCGGCCTACGCCCACATCCTGAAACTGGACCCCAGCTTCTTCCTGCAGACCCGCACCGGCGAGGTGCTGTCGCGGCTGACCACCGACATCGCCATCGTCGAGAGCCTGCTGGGCTCGTCGATCTCCATCGCGGTCCGCAACCTGCTGACCCTGCTGGGCGCGATCGCGCTGCTGGTCTTCGTCAGCGCCAAGCTGACCGGCCTGGTGCTGCTGCTGTTTCCGTTCGTGCTGGCGCCGCTGTTCCTGTTCGGCCGCAAGGTGCGCAAGCTGACCGCCTCGACCCAGGACCAGTTCGCCGAGGCCGTCGGCGTGGCCGGCGAGAGCCTGGATGCGCTGGAGACCGTGCAGGCCTTCGGTCGCGAGGGCTCCGCCGCCGGCCGGTTCGGCGCGGCGGTGGAACAGGCCTTCCGCACCTCTTTGACCCGGATGGCGGCGCGCGCCGTCATGACCGCCCTGGTGATCGGCCTCGTCTTCGGCGGCATCGTGGTGATCTTCTGGCTGGGCGTGCAGGGCGCCATGCGCGGCGAGATGAGCTGGGGCGCCCTGTTCCAGTTCGCGTTCCTGTCGGTCATGGCCGCCGGCGCGGTCGGGGCCCTGGGCGAGACCTGGGGCGACGTGCAGAAGGCCGCCGGCGCCATGGAGCGGGTGGGCGAACTGCTGGACGCGGAGTCCAGCGTGCAGGCGCCGCCAGTGGTGCGCCCGCTGCCGGTCCCACCGCTGGGGTCGGTCACCTTCGAGGGCGTCACCTTCGCCTATCCGGGCCGCCCCGACCTGCCGGCGCTGAAGGGCTTCTCCCTGCATGTGAAGCCGGGCGAGCGGGTGGCGCTGGTCGGCCCGTCGGGCGCAGGCAAGAGCACGGTGTTCCGCCTGCTGCTGCGCTTCTTCGATCCGCAGACCGGCCATGTGCTGCTGGACGGGGTGGACCTGCGCGACGCCGATCCGGCCGAGGTCCGCGCCCGCATGGCGCTGGTCGCCCAGGAGAGCCCGCTGTTTTCCGGGTCCGCCGCCGACAACATCCGCTTCGGGCGCGACAACGCCAGCGACCTGCAGGTGCAGGCGGTGGTCCGCGCCGCCCAGGCCGAGGGGTTCCTGTCCGCCCTGCCCGAGGGCCTCGACACCCAGATCGGCGACCGCGCCCGCACGCTCTCGGGCGGCCAGCGCCAGCGGCTGGCGATCGCACGCGCCCTGATCCGCGAGGCGCCCGTCCTGTTGCTGGACGAGGCGACCAGCGCGCTCGACGCCGAGAACGAACACCTGGTCCAGCGGGCGCTGGACGTGGCCATGCAGGGCCACACGACGCTGGTCATCGCCCACCGCCTCGCCACCGTGCTCAAGGCCGACCGCATCGTGGTCATGGACGAGGGCCGGGTCGTGGAAGAGGGCACGCACGCGGACCTGGTGGCGAAGAACGGTCTGTACGCCCGGCTGGCCGCGCTGCAGTTCGAGGCGGCGTAGATCGTCTCCAGGGGTGTCATCCCGGTTTTGGCAAAGCCAAAGACCGGGACCCCCGGCGCCAGATCGTGGAAGTCAGGCTGGAGCGTCGCAGCTGTGAACCTTCCGGCGCCATCGACGCCGGGGGTTCCGGTCTTCGCGTGCCGCGAAACCGGGATGACACGTGGGAGTTAGCTTGGCGGATGCAGCGTCCAGTTGCCCTTCCCGGACAGGAAGTATTCGCGCGCCTTGCTCGCCATGCCCGGAAAGTCGCTGAACACGCCGTCCGCGCCTGTCGCCAGGATTCCGTAGAACACGGCGCCCACATCGCCATGGGCAGCAGGATCTGACCCCTTCTGTAGCGGCTTGGGCAGGAAGGCGTTCTCAGCCCGGACAGTCCATGGATGCACCGCTAGGCCGACCTTATGTGCGGCTTCGACAAGACCCGTGGAGATGGGGACGCCGGCCATCGGCGGGTCCGTTTGAATCCGCGTTACCAGCGGCCACTCCGGCCCCAGGCCCTCGGCGAAGGCGGCGATGGCCTTGATGCCCGCTGCGGACTTCACGTCCACGGGCGCCTCGCCCTGGCTCACCAGCATGACCCGGCGCGCGCGGCCGCCCAGCTTGTTGAAGGTCTTCAGCGGCTCGACCTCGAAGCACTGGACGAAGACCGGCGCCGAGGCGGTGTTGAGGCTGTTCGTCTTCAGGGCCGCGATCAGCCGGCCTTCCAGCGGCAGGCCGATGCCGGCGAAGTAGGCCGGGTGCTTCATCTCGGGATAGGTGCCGATGGTGCGGCCGGTGCGGCGGCTCTCGGCCTTCGCCAGGTCGACCACCTCCTGATAGGTCGGGATCGCCTCGCGGCCGTCGAAGGCTGCGCTGACCGGACGCAGGGCCGGCAGGCGCTCGCGGGCGCGCAGCGACTTCAGTTCGGCGAGGGTGAAGTCCTCGGTGAACCAGCCGGTGATCGTCTCGCCGTCGATGACCTTGCGGGCCTTGCGGTCGGCGAACTCGCGGCGGGCGGCCACGTCGGTGGTGCCGGAGATCTCGTTCTCGTGGCGGACCACGAGGTGGCCGTCCTTCGTCGCCACCAGGTCGGGCTCGATGAAATCGGCGCCTTCCTCGATGGCCAGGCGATAGGCCATCAGGGTGTGTTCGGGCCGCTCGCCGCTGGCGCCGCGGTGGGCAATGACGAGGGGCCGCGGCTTCGTCTGGGCGAAGGCGGTCGTCCCGGCGGCGGCGAGGGTCATGGCGGTCAGGGTGCGGCGGGTGATCATGCCCGCCAGTCTAGCGCTACTTTGCGGCGGTCAGTCGAGCCAGAAGCAGCGGATGGATGTCGAGATTTCCGGCGACGATGGAGCCGGACTTCAGGATGTCGTCCCCGCCCTCGGCGTCGGTCACCTTGCCGCCCGCCTCGGTGACCAGCAGCAGGCCGGCCGCCAGGTCCCAGGGCTTCAGGTCGCGTTCCCAGTAGGCGTCGTAGCGGCCGGCGGCCACCCAGGCGAGGTCGAGGGAGGCCGCACCGAAGCGGCGCACGCCCGCCACCCGCTGGCTCACCTGATGCAGTTCCTTGAGGAACTTCGCGTGCTGGCCGTGACCCAGGAAGGGGATGCCGGTGGCGACGATGCTCTCGTCCAGGTGCTGGCGGGCGGCGACCCGCAGGCGGTGGTCGTTGACGAAGCAGCCCCGGCCCTTCTCGGCCCAGAACGTCTCGTTGGTGATCGGATTGTGGGTCAGCGCCGCCACGATCACGCCCTCGCGCTCGAGGGCGATGTTGATCGCGAAGTGCGGGATGGCGTGCAGGAAGTTGGTGGTGCCGTCGAGCGGGTCGACGATCCAGGTGTGGGTCTTGTCCGTGCCCTCGATCAGCCCGCGCTCCTCGCCCAGGAAGCTGTAGCCGGGGCGCGCCTTGGACAGGGATTCGAAGATCACCTGCTCGGCCTTCAGGTCAGCGGCGGAGACGAAGTCAGCCGGGGCCTTCTTGGCGACCTGCAACTCGGCCAGCTCGCCGAAATCACGGTTGAGCCCGCGCGCGGCCTTGCGGGCAGCGTCGGTCATCACCTTCAGGAGGGCGGATTGGGTGCTCACGGTGTGAAAGATCTCGGTAGGGCAGGAAGGGCGCGATCCCTACGCGCGGGACCGCCCAAAGGCAAGGAAGAGGCGCAGGCGACGCCGGCGAGCGCCCAAATGTGGAACCACGGAAAACACGGAAAACACGGAAGCCGAGATGCGGCCCGGTGCTGAATCTTCTGTGTCTTCCGTGTTTTCCGTGTTCGCCCTTCGGGCCTAGACAGATCGTTCGCCAATGCCCGCGGCGATCTCGTGGATGAGCGCCTTCACCGCGGCGGAGGGGCCGTCGGCGTAGGCCCAGACCCCGGCCGAGATGGCCAGGAAGTCGGCCCCGGCGCGGGCCACCTCGCGGGCGGTCTCCACGGTGATGCCGCCGATCGCCACGCAGGGGATGACCATGTCGGCCTGCCAGCCGGTGAGCAGGTCCAGCGGCGCGCGGGTGGGGGCGTCCTTGGTGGTGGTCGGGTAGAAGGCCCCGAAGGCCACGTAGTCGGCGCCGCCCTCGGCGGCCTCCATGGCCAGGTGCAGGCTGTCGTGGCAGGTGACGCCGATCATCGCATCCGGGCCCATGAACTTCCTGGCCTCGGCGAGCGACGCATCCGACTGGCCCACGTGGACGCCGTCGCAGCCGAGGCGGGCGGCCAGGTCCGGCCGGTCGTTGAGGATCACCGCCACGCCACGCGCCTGGGCGATGGGCATGAGCACGTCGACGGCGGCCGCGATGATGTCGTCGGACACGTCCTTCAGCCGGATCTGCAGCGCGGCCACGTCGCCGGCGTCCAGCGTATGGGCGAGCGTGTGTCCGAACGCCGCCAGGTCGTCCAGGCGGGGCGGGGTGATCAGGTAGAGGCGGCAGAGGGGCAGGGCCATGGGCCCCTTCTAGCGCAGGCGCGGGATCTGGCCATAGGCGTGGGTGCGCGTGTCTTCGCAGGTTGTCTTCCGTCCACGAGCCCCACGACCGGACGGCGGGTCCGTCATGGATATTGCCGGGAGCCGCGTGGTCAGCGTTACTGGGGGCGACGGTGACCGGTGGCCTGAGCGCCCGGCCCACGCGACGGAGTCCGGCTTGTCCCTGTTCGAATATGTGATCGTCCTGCTGTCGGTGGTGCTGTCGCTGGGGATCGCCCGGGTTCTCGAGAGCCATGCCCACCTGCTCAAGCGCGGCGCCGATGTCCGCTGGTCGCCGACCTATATCCTGTGGCTGGTGATCATCCTGGCGTGCCATGTCGATCTGTGGGCCAGCCTGTGGATGGTCCGCACCGCGGCGTCCTGGAGCATGGGCTCGCTGCTGGTCGTGCTGATGGGGGCGACGTCGCTGTTCTATGCCGCAGTCCTGTCGGCGCCCGACCTGGAGCCTGGCCGGCCCATTGATCTTTGGGCCTTCCACCTGGAGAACCGGCGCCGCTATCTCGGCGCGGTGATCGCCTATCTGATCCTCGGGGCGGTCATCAACATGACGCTCCTGGCCGGCCATTTCGACTGGGCGACATTCGGCGGCGCCCTGCCCAGCGTCGGCCTCGCCCTGGCCGCGATCTTCATCTCCAACCGCCGGGTGCAGATCGTGGCTCCGATCCTGCTCGCGATCCTGATGGTCATCTATTTCGCCAGCTACTTCCCGACGCTGCAGGGCTGAGGTCCGGCCTGAGGTTCAGCGCCCTACCTCCCGAAGCTGCGCAGGGGCGGCAAGTGTTGCGAATGACTTGCAAACTCGTTCGCAATTGACTATGTGAGGAGGGTCGAGAGGGAGCCCTTCGCGCGCCATGTACGTCTGCAACTGCAACGGGATCCGTGAGCGTCAGGTGCGCGCGGCGATCGAGGCCGGGGCGAGCCGGCCGGTGGAGATCTTCCGGGCGTGCGACAGCAAGGTGCAATGCGCGCGGTGCGTCTGCGACATGCGCCGGATGCTGGATGAAGAGCGTCAGGCGCTGCGGTTCGCGGCCGAGTAGCGCGACAACCTTCGATCACGATCATAGTCTTTGACACGCCCCGCCGTCGGCGGGACGTTTGCGTACGCTGACCACAGGATTTCCGACATGCAGGGCGACAGGGCGATCATCCGGCTGCTGAACGCGGTGCTCACCAACGAGCTGACCGCGGTGAACCAGTACTTCCTGCATGCCCGCATGTACGAGAACTGGGGTTTCGTGCGGCTGGGGAAGATCACCTACGAGGAGTCGATCGGCGAGATGAAGCACGCCGACAAGCTCATCAAGCGCATCCTGTTCCTCGACGGCCTGCCCAACCTGCAGGACCTGCACAAGCTGTCGATCGGCGAGACGGTGGGCGAATGCCTGGCGGCGGACCTGGGGGTCGAGACCGGCGGGCGCGGGACGCTGATCGAGGGGATCAAGCTCTGCGAGCAGTCGGCCGACTTCGTGTCGCGGGAGCTCTTCCGCGAGATCCTGTCGGATACCGAGCACCACATCGACTATCTGGAGACCCAGCTGTCGCTGCTGAAGAGCCTCGGTGAGGGCAACTATCTGCAAAGCGCCATGGGCGAACTGCCCGAGGGGTAGCCACACCCCCGGGCGTGGCCCTAACGTCGGCCCCTGAGTACGGGGGAGACGAGAATGGCGGCGGCAGAGACCGGAGAGACGGCGCGCGGGTCGAACGTGACGGTGATCGCCGGGGCGTCAGTCGGCACCGTCTTCGAGTGGTACGACTTCTACCTGTACGGCTCGCTGGCGGGGTTCATCACCCAGCACTTCTTCTCGGGGGTCAACGAGACCACCGGCTACATCTTCGCCCTGCTGGCGTTTGCCGCCGGGTTCGCCGTGCGGCCGTTCGGAGCCATCGTCTTCGGGCGGCTGGGCGACCGGTGGGGACGGAAGAACACCTTTCTCGCCACCATGATGCTGATGGGGCTGTCGACCTTCGTGGTCGGCATGCTGCCAAGCTACGCCCAGATCGGCGTGGCGGCGCCGGTGCTGCTGATCGTCATGCGGCTGGTGCAGGGCCTGGCGCTGGGCGGGGAGTATGGCGGGGCGGCCACCTACGTCGCCGAGCATTCGCCGCCGGGCAAGCGCGGGCTCTACACCAGCTGGATCCAGACCACGGCGACCTTCGGCCTGTTCCTGAGCCTGATCGTCATCCTGCTGGTCCGGTCGGCCATCGGCGAGGACGCGTTCAAGGCCTGGGGCTGGCGGATCCCGTTCCTGGTCTCGATCCTGCTCCTGGGCGTGTCGCTGTGGATCCGTCTGCGGCTCAACGAGAGCCCGGTGTTCCAGAAGATGATCGACGAGGGCACCACCTCGAAGAAGCCGCTGACCGAGAGCTTCGGGGAGTGGAAGAACCTGAAGCTGGTGATCCTGGCGCTGCTGGGTCTGACCGCCGGCCAGGCGGTGGTCTGGTACACCGGCCAGTTCTACGCCCTGTTCTTCCTGGAGAAGATGCTGAAGGTCGACGGGGCGCTGACGAACACCCTGGTGGCCATCGCGCTGCTGCTCGGCACGCCGTTCTTCCTGGTGTTCGGCTGGCTGTCGGACAAGATCGGCCGCAAGCCGGTGATCCTGGCCGGCTGCGTGCTGGCGGCGCTGACCTATTTCCCGATCTTCAAGGCCCTGACCACGGCGGCCAATCCGCAGCTGGCGGCGGCCACGGCCTCGGCGCCGGTGACGGTCTATGCGAACCCGGCGGACTGCGCGCTGCAGTTCGACCCCATCGGCAAGACCGCCTTCACCAGCGGCTGCGACGTGGCCAAGGGCGCGCTGGCGACGGCGGGGGTGTCGTACATCAACCTGGCCGCCCCGGCGGGCGCCGCCGCCGAGATCCGCATCGGCGACAAGGTGCTGCCCAGCCTCGAGGGCCGGGCGATGTCGAAGGCCGAGTTCAAGACGGCCAAGGAGGCCTGGACCAAGACCTTCGCCGCCGAGATCAAGGCCGCGGGCTATCCGGCCAAGTCCGACCCGGCGCTGATGAACAAGCCCATGGTGGTGGGGCTTCTGTGGCTGCTGGTGATCTATGTGACCATGGTCTACGGGCCGATCGCCGCGGCGCTGGTGGAGATGTTCCCCGCGCGGATCCGCTACACCTCGATGTCGTTGCCGTACCACCTGGGGAACGGCTGGCTGGGCGGGTTCCTGCCGACGACGGCGTTCGCCATGGTGGCCGCCACCGGCAACATCTACTACGGCCTCTGGTATCCGATCAGCGTCGCGGCCTTCACCGCGGTCGTGGGCTTCTTCTTCATCAAGGAGATGGGCGGGAACCGGATCGAGGACTGAGGCGGGCGTGGGGACTAGTCGCTCCGCAGCGCGTCGCACATGCGGACGAAGGCCTGGTCGAGGATGTCGCGCCAGTAGGGCGGGGGCTCCACGGCGTCGAGGGCCTGGCGCATGCAGGCCAGCCACTGATCGACCTCTTCGGCGCCGATGGCGTAGGGGGCGTGGGCCGACATGATGCAGCCCCGGCCGGGGTGGCGGGCGGCGAACACCGGCGGTCCGCCCGTCCAGCCGCTCAGCCAGTCGGCCAGCCGGGCGCGGATCGGGGTCAGGTCGGCCGGATGCATGGCCCGGACCCTGGCTGCGGCGGGGTCTGAGTCCATGGTGTCGTAGAAGGCGTCGACGAGGCGCCTGAGGCCAGCTTCGCCGCCCATGGCTTCGTAGGGTGTCCGCAGGTCGACGGGCGGTTCCAGGGTCTCGCTCATGCGATGACCCTAGAGCCGGTGGCGCGGGGTGGTTTGACCTGGGTCAAACTTCTGGACCGGCCCTGACGACCCCACCCTGACCGCTTTGCGGTCGGTCCCTCCCCACCAGGGGAGGGAAAGGCGCCCTATTCGGCGGCGGCCTGGGTGATGCCGAGTTTGGGCGCCAGTTCGCCGGAGGCATAGCGCTTGGCCATGGCCGAGAGCGGGATCGCCTTGATGCTGGAGGCGTGGCCGGCGGCGCCGAACTCCTCGAAGCGCTGGACGCAGACCTTGCGCATGGCCTCCTTGGCGGGCTTCAGGTAGCTGCGCGGATCGAACTCGCCGGGCTTCTCGACGAACACCTGGCGGATCGCCGCGGTGATGGCCATGCGGTTGTCGGTGTCGATGTTGATCTTGCGCACGCCGTGCTTGATGCCGCGCTGGATCTCCTCCACCGGCACGCCCCAGGTCTGGGGCATCTCGCCGCCGAACCTGTTGATCAGGTCCTGCAGGTCCTGCGGGACCGACGAGGAGCCGTGCATCACCAGGTGGGTGTTGGGCAGGCGGCGGTGAATCTCCTCGATCACGTTCATGGCCAGGACGTCGCCGTCCGGCTTGCGGGTGAACTTGTAGGCGCCGTGGCTGGTGCCCATGGCGATGGCGAGCGCGTCGACCTCGGTGGCCTTCACGAACTCGACCGCCTGGTCCGGATCGGTCAGCAGCTGGTCGTGGCCCAGCTTGCCCTCGAAGCCGTGGCCGTCTTCCTTCTCGCCTTCACCCGTCTCCAGGCTGCCCAGCACGCCGAGCTCGCCCTCGACCGAGGCGCCGACCCAGTGGGCCATGTTCACGACGTTGCGGGTGACCTCGACGTTGTAGTCGTAGTCGGCCGGCGTCTTGCCGTCGCCCTTCAGCGAGCCGTCCATCATCACCGAGGTGAAGCCGTACTGGATCGCCGTGGCGCAGGTGGCCTCGTTGTTCCCGTGGTCCTGGTGCATGCAGATCGGGATGTGCGGATACATCTCGGCCATGGCGTCGATCAGGTGCTTGAGCACGATGTCGTTGGCGTAGGAGCGGGCGCCGCGCGAGGCCTGCATGATCACAGGGCTGTCGGTGGCCTCCGCGGCCTCCATGATCGCCAGCGCCTGTTCCATGTTGTTGATATTGAACGCGGGCACGCCGTAGCCGTGCTCGGCCGCGTGATCGAGAAGCTGCCGAAGCGTGATGCGAGCCATGGTCTCAGGTCCCTACCTGTTCTCTATTGATGCAGGGCCGCCACGCCGGGCAGCTCCTTGCCTTCCATCCATTCAAGAAACGCGCCGCCCGCGGTGGATACGAACGTGAAGTCCTGAGAGACGCCTGCGGCGTTCAGCGCCGCCACGGTATCACCGCCGCCGGCCACCGCCACCAGCTTCCCCGCCTTGGCGAGTTCGGCGGCGTGGCGCGCGGCCTTCATGGTGCCGCGGTCAAAGGGCGGCATCTCGAACACGCCGAGCGGGCCGTTCCAGATCAGGGTCTTGGAGTTGTCCATGGCGCGGCAGAGGCGCTCGACGGTCTCCGGTCCCGCGTCCAGGATCCGCTCATGCTCGTCGATGGAGCCGACGTCACGCACCCGGGCCGGGGCGCCGGGCGCCATCTTCTCGGCCACCACGATGTCCAGCGGCAGGAAGAGCTTGCAGTTGTTCTGGCCGGCCAGGCGGATGATGTCGCGCGCGGTCTCGGCGAGATCCTTCTCGCAGTAGGAGGCGCCGACGTCGTGGCCCTGGGCGTAGAGGAAGGTGTTGGCCATGCCGCCGCCGATGGCCAGCTTGTCCAGCTTGGTCACCAGGTGGGTGAGCAGTTCCAGCTTGGTGGAGACCTTCGAGCCTCCGACGATGCCCAGCACTGGCCGCTCGGGACGACCCAGCGCCGCGTCGAGGGCGTCGAGTTCCAGCCGCATCTGCTCGCCGGCATAGGCCGGAAGCCGCCGCGCCAGTCCCACGGTGGAGGCGTGGGCGCGGTGGGCGGCCGAGAAGGCGTCGTTGACGAACAGGTCGCCGTTGGCGGCCAGGGCGTCGGAGAACTTCAGGTCGTTGGCTTCCTCGCCCGCGTGGAAGCGGACGTTCTCCAGCAGCAGCACGTCGCCGGGCTGCATGGCGGCCACCGCGTCGCGCGCCTTCTGGCCGATGCAGTCGTGCGCGAAGGCGACGGGAGCGCCCAGCACCTTCGACAGCGGCCCGACGATGGGCTCCAGGCTCATCGACGGCACCACCTTGCCCTTGGGCCGGTCGAAGTGGGCCAGCAGGATCACCTTGGCGCCGCCCGCGCGGAGCCTGTCCACCGTGGGTTTTGCCGCCTGCAGGCGGGTGTCGTCGGTGACCTGGCCGTCCTCCATCGGGACATTCAGGTCCACCCGCACCAGGGCGCGCCGGCCCTGGAGTTCGGCGTCGTCAAGGGTGCGGAAGCGCATGGGGTCGGCCCTAGAACAGCTTCGCCATGGCGAGCGCCGTGTCGGCCATGCGGGTCGAGAAGCCCCACTCGTTGTCGTACCAGCTGAGCACCCGGCCGAGGCCGCCGTCGATCACCTGGGTCTGCGGCAGGGCCACGGTCGAGGAAGCCGGGGCGTGGTTGAAGTCGATGGAGACCAGCGGGTCGTTGGTCACCGCCAGCACGCCCTTCAGCGGGCCGGCCGCGGCGGCGGCGCTCATGGCCTCGTTGATCTCCTTGGCCGTCACCGGCTTGCCGGGGACGAAGGTCAGGTCGACCACCGAGACGTTGGGGGTCGGCACGCGGATGGACGAGCCGTCCAGCTTGCCGGCCAGCGCCGGGATCACCAGACCCAGGGCCTTGGCGGCGCCGGTGGAGGTGGGGATCATCGACATGGCGGCGGCGCGGGCGCGGTACAGGTCCTTGTGCATCGTATCCAGCGTCGGCTGGTCGCCGGTATAGGAGTGGATCGTGGTCATGTAACCACGCTCGATGCCGCAGAGTTCCTGCAGCACCTTGGCCACCGGGGCCAGGCAGTTGGTGGTGCACGAGGCGTTGGAGATGATCACGTCATCCTTGGTCAGGGTGTCGTGGTTCACACCGAAGACGATGGTCTTGTCGACGCCGTCGCCGGGGGCCGAGATGATCACCCGCTTGGCGCCGGCCTCGAGGTGGGCGGCGGCCTTGTCACGGGCGGTGAACAGGCCGGTGCACTCCAGCGCGATATCGACGTTCAGGTCCTTGTGCGGCAGGTCCTTGGGGTCGCGGATCGCCGTGACCTTGATCTTGCCCTGGCCGATGTCGATCCAGTCCTCGCCGGTGGTGATGGTCCCGGGGAACCGGCCGTGCACGCTGTCGTAGCGCAGCAGGTGGGCGTTGGTCTCGACGGGGCCCAGATCGTTGATGGCCACCACCTGGATGTCCGTACGGCCGTGTTCGGCGATGGATCGCAGGACCAGGCGGCCGATGCGACCGAAACCGTTGATGGCGACGCGAACGGTCATGAGGCGGGCTCCTTCGAATTTCTATGTGGGCGGTTTCTTGAAGTCCGAACCCGCGAAGTCAACCCCTCGGCCCCACGGAGTGGGCCGGGGCGGGACTTTGGCCCGCGGGCCTGCAAGACCGGCGCCGGGCGCAATGTGCCGGGATGGGGCGACGCCGGCGCGCGAACCTCAGCGCCGGTCGTCGCGCAGGATCATGCCGCCAACCCAGCTGGCCAGGCCGGTGACGATTGCGGCGAGGCAGCCGGCCACGAGGCCATCCACCCGGAAGCCCTGCAGCAGCGAGGCGACCAGGCCGATCATCGCGGCGTTCACCACCAGCAGGAACAGGCCCAGCGTCACCACCGTGATCGGCAGGGTCAGGATGAACACGACCGGCCGGACGATGGCGTTGACCACTCCCAGCAGGATCGCCGCCAGGATCAGGGTGCGGGCGCTGTCCATCGACACCCCCGGCACGATCTCCGAGGCCACCCACAGGCCGAGCGCGGCGAACACCGCGCGGACGAGAAACTTGGCCAGCATCTGCACCCCTCCGAAAGCCAGGCGGCCGCATGGTCGACCGTCGCCCGCGCGGGCGCCACTGAAATTCGGGAAACAACGTTCGATTCACCTCTGTGGCGCAGACTGGAGACCGGACGCCTCTCGGGGAGAAGACGGCGACCGCAAAGAGGAAACCCATCGGTGAGCGCGACACACCATCGCCTCCTGGACGCACGGCTGGACGAGGCCGCCAGCGCCTTTCCGCGGACGCTTGTCACGCGGATCGTGGTCGCGCTTCTCTGCGGTGGACTGCTGGGCGCCAATGCGGGCCTCGCCGCCGGCGCCGGCTGGACCCTCGCCTATGCCCTTGTGGAAGCCTGGAACGGCCTCGCCTGCGGGCCGGCCGTGGCCGGCAGGACCCTGAGCACGGCCCAGCGCCTGAACTACCTGGCGGCGCTGCTGGCCGCGGGCTTCAACTGGGCGCTGATGGCGGCGCTCTACTGGAATGTCGGGACCGAGCCCGCCCGGCTGGTCTCGATCCTGGTGCTGGCAGGCATCCTCGTTCACGCCCAGTGCTTCTGCTACCGCTCGCCGCTGGCGGCCATGGTGCTGTCCCTGCCGCCGGTCCTGTTCCTGCTGGGGCTGCCCCTGCTGGGCGGCGGCTATGCCGTGGCCCAGGAAGTGACGGTGGGCGTCTGCCTTGTACTGTTCCTGCTCTACGTGGCGACCAGCGCCCGGGCCAACATGATCAACGCCCACGAGGTCGACACCGCCCGGCGCATGGCCGAGGAAGCCAGTGAGGCGAAGTCGGCCTTCCTGGCCATGGTCTCGCACGAACTCCGGACGCCCCTGAACGGGGTCATCGGCATGGCCCATTCGCTGGGCGCCACCGCGCTGGACGCCCGCCAGCAGAGCCAGGTCGACACCCTGCTGCGGTCCGGCGAGGGCATGCTGGCGATCCTGAACGACGTGCTCGACATCTCGAAGATCGAGGCCGGCCGCATGGACCTGGAGGTGGTCGCCTTCGATCCGCGCAAGCTGGCGCAGGACGCGGTGAGCCTGTGGGCCAGCAGCGCGGCGTCGCGGCGCCTGACCCTGGAAACCCATTGCGATCCCGACCTGCCGCCGGCCCTGACCGGTGACGAGAACCGGATCCGCCAGATCGTCGCCAACCTGCTGTCCAACGCCCTGAAGTTCACGGAACGCGGGGAAGTGCGGCTGGTGATGCGCCCGGCGCCCGGAGCCGACGGCGACGGCGGGGTCGAGATCGAGGTCGCCGACACCGGCATCGGCATGACCGCCGACCAGGTGGCCCGGATGTTCCGGCCCTACACCCAGGGCGACCGTTCCACCGCCCGCCGCTATGGCGGCACGGGGCTCGGCCTGTCGATCAGCCGCAACCTCGCCACCATGATGGGCGGCGAGATCCACTGTGAGAGCGAGCCCGGCGTCGGAACCACGTTCCGGGTCTGGCTGCCGCTGCCCCCGGCCGAGGCGGTATCGGATGCGACGGCGCCCGCCGTCGCGTTCGACCTGCCGCCCCTGCGGCTGCTTGTGGCCGATGACAACCCCATCAACCTGGCCGTGGCCCGGGCGATCCTGGAGTCGGCGGGCGCCTGGGTGGAGACCGCCGCGGATGGCGCCGAGGCCCTGGAGCGTCTGCGCCTGGAAGTGTTCGACGCGGTGCTGATGGACCTGCACATGCCGGTCATGGACGGGGTCGAGGCGGTGGCGCGCATCCGCGACGGTCAGGCCGGCCGCCGGGACATCCCCGTCATTGCCCTGACCGGGGACGGGATGGTGGGCGAGGAAAATCGCCTCAAGGCCCTGGGCTTCGACGCCCTCGAGCCCAAGCCCATCCAGCCGGCCACCCTGCTCGCCACCATCACGCGGGTGCTGGACAGCCATGACGAGGGCGTCGCGGCGGAGAGCGTGGCCTAGGGCCCGGGCTCAACTCAGCCTCAGAAGACCTGTCATCCCGGCGCTCCGCTGCGCTGCGGCCGGGATGCCAGGCCCTTGTGCGATCTTCGCAGGTCTCTGATCAGCCCTAAACCCGCACCGCGTCGCGTGACGGGATGGTCTGGGACAGGCGGCCGCCGATGCGGATGGGTTCCACGCGCAGCGCCAGCCCCGTCTTCGGGTCGGTCTCGACGAACACGCCGCAGACGGTGGCCGGGCCCTCGGCGGGCTTGTAGCGGCCGCCGGAGATGCGGGTGGTGAACCGCCGCAGCGGCTCTTCCTTCTGGTTGCCGATGACGCTGTCGTAGTCGGCGCAGGCGCCGGCATCGGTCTGATAGGCGGTGCCGCCGGGAAGGATCTGGCAGTCCGCGGTCGGCACGTGGCTGTGGGTGCCCACCACCAGGCTGGCGCGGCCGTCGCAGAAGTGGCCCATGGCCATCTTCTCGGACGTGGCCTCGGCGTGCATGTCGACGATCACGGCGTCGGCCACCGCGCCCAGCGGGCAGGCGTCCAGCTCGGGGTCGACGGCGGCGAAGGGGTCGTCCAGGGCGTCCATGAACACCCGGCCCAGCAGGTTGATCACCAGCACCCGCTTGCCCGACGGGGTGTCGAACAGCTGCGAGCCGCGCCCCGGCGCGCGCGACATCGCCGGATAGTTCAGCGGCCGGATCAGCCGGGGCTCGCGGACGATGTAGGTCATCGCCTCCTTCTGGTCCCAGGAATGGTTGCCCAGGGTCAGGCAGTCGGCGCCGGCGTCGAACAGCTCGCTGGCGGTGCGCTCGGTGATCCCGAAGCCGGCGGCGGCGTTCTCGGCGTTGATGATCACGAACTCCAGGTCCAGCGCGCGGCGCAGGCCCGGCAGGTGCGAGGCCAGGCCATCGCGGCCCGAGCGCCCGACCACGTCTCCGAAGAAGGCAAATCTCATCGGGTTTCTCTAGCGACCGGGATGAACCCCGTCTCTGTCAGAATGGCGTCGAGGCGCTGGTCGTGTTCGTCCATGGGGATTTCGGGCAGTTCCTGCGCCGCGTAGGCGAGGCCGATGACAAGCACCGGCCGCACCGCGCGCAGCGCCGCGATCGTCCGGTCATAGTAGCCGCCGCCCTGTCCCAGCCGGCCGCCGCGCCGGTCGAAGGCAAGCGCCGGAGTGAAGACGATGTCCGGCATGACCTGGGGCGCGGCGGACGCCGGCGCGGGAACCCCCAGGAGGTCCGGAACCAGCGTCTCGCCGGGTTCGTGCAGCCGGAACACCAGCGGCCCGTCGCGCCGGATCACCACGGGCAGGGCGCGGCGAAGGGCCGGCAGGCGGATATGGCCGGGGTCGAGCTCGGAACCCACGGGATGATAGAGGGCGTAGACCGTGGCTGCGGTGGGCCAGTTGTCCGGCAGGCAGGCTGCGGCGCCCACGGCGGCGTCTGGCGCCTCGGCTGCAAGTCGCCGGCGGAGCGCGCGCATCCGGGCGCGGAGGGCGGTCTTGGAAATCACGTCCTCCCTATAGCAGGAGAACGGGTGGCGGCGCCGCGAGAGCCGTGAAGGACTGTTTCATTCCCTCGACCTGTTAGTAACAGGTGGGCGCCGTGTGCCCGGGACCAGGATCCCGGCCAGGGACAGCTCCCTAGAGGTGAATTAAGGTCGCTGGAATATGTCGCCTTCGACGAGGGCCGCAGCAGACCCGCCGGGAGCCAAGGTAGGGCCGCCGGCGACACATCACAAGACGGCCATGGGCCGCGGGGGGAAATCAGATGGCGTACGAGGGCATTCAGGCGCTGCTGGACGGGGCCGTGGCGCAGGGCGTCGCGCCCGGGTTATCAGGGGCGGTCTGCGGGCCGGGCGGCGTGGCGACCTTCACAGCCGGGGCGCGGGGCGCCGCCGATCCCGCGCCGATGACGCCGGACACGGTGTTCTGGATCGCCTCCTGCACCAAGGCGATCACCGCGCTGGCCGCCCTGCAGCTGGTCGAGCGCGGCAAGCTCAGCCTGGACGGCCCCATTGCCGAGCGGCTCCCGGCGCTGGGCGCGGCGCGGGTGCTGGACGGCTTCGCTGATGACGGAACGCCCCGGCTCCGGGCGCCCCGGCGGGCGATCACCCTGCGCGACCTGCTGACCCACACCTCGGGCCTGGCCTACGACTTCTGCAGCGCCGACCTGACCCGCTACCTGGCCGCCACCGGCGAGAACCTGCTGTCGGAACCTCCCGTTCTGGTCTTCGATCCCGGCGAGCGCTGGCAGTACGGCATCGGCATCGACGCCACCGGCTGGGCCATCGAGGCGGCCAGCGGCCAGGACCTCGAGGCCTATTTCGCTGAACACATCCTGGGTCCGCTGGGCATGGCGGACACCACCTTCGTCCCGGACGACGCCCGCAACGCCCGGCGCGCGGGCCTGCACATGCGCCTGCCCGATGGCGGCCTGTTCCCTATGGACGCCATCGCCGCGCCGCCGCAGCTCTGGGGCGGCGGCGGCCTGACCTCGACGGCGTCCGACTATCTGACCTTCCTCCGGGCCATCCTCTCCGACGGCGCGGGGCTGGTGACGCCCGGGTCGCTGGCGCTGCTCAGGGACGCCCAGACCGACCGTGGGCCGGCCGGAGACCTGATCACCTCCAACCCCGGCTTCAGCAACGACTTCCGGCCCATGCCGGGAACCGACAAGCGCTGGACGCTCGGCTTCCTGCGCAACGAGACCGACGTGCCGCACGCCCGTCGCGCCGGGAGTCTGGCCTGGGGCGGCATCGCCAACTGCTACTACTGGGCCGATCCGGCCAGCGGCGTGGCCGGCGTGCTGTTCGCCCAGGTGCTGCCGTTCGCCGATGCGCGCCTGCTGGCGACCTTCGAGGCGTTCGAGCGGGCTACGTATGCGACCGGATGAGCCCGGCCCTTTCATCAGGGGCGCCGAGGGCCTAAATCTGCGGCCCGCGAACAGCCCGGAACCAGCGCGTGAACGCCATCGCCGACAGTGAGGCCAGCCTCGCCCGCCAGGCCAACGAGCTGGCCCGCGACCTGGCGCGCGCCAACCCGCGCGTCTACTGGCTGGACCTGTGTGTCACCGCGGCGGTCACCTGGCTGAGCCTGGCCATCGCCACCACCAGCGCCTCGACGGCCTGGGCGGTGACGGCGGGCGTGGTCTGCATCCTGGCGCTCTATCGCGGCATCAGCTTCATCCATGAACTGACCCACCTGCGGCCGGACGAGGTTCCCGGGTTTCACATCGCCTGGAACGTGCTGATCGGCGTGCCCTGGCTGACGCCGTCCCTGCTGTACGAGGGCGTGCACATCCTGCACCACGCCAAGGACCGCTACGGCACCGCCCGGGACCCCGAGTACCACCCGCTGGCGCGGCGGCCGCCCCACGAGCTGGCCGCCTTCGTCGGCATCGCCCTGCTGGCGCCCGTCGGCGTGATCCTGCGGTTCGCGGTGCTGGCGCCGATCAGCTTCCTGATCCCGCCGCTGCGCCGGTTCGTGGTGGCCAAGACCTCGGGCATGGTCATCAACCTGGGCTTCTCGCGCGAGGACCACGACCGGGCGGCCAGCGCGCCGTGGCTGGCGCAGGAGATCGGGGCCTGGCTGTGGAGCTGGATGATCCTGGGTCTCACGGCCACGGGCGTGATCCCGCTGCGCGCGCTCATCATCGCCATGGTCATCTTCAGCCTGATGACGGTGCTGAACCAGATGCGAACCGCCGTGGCCCACTACTGGGAGAACGACGGCGAGCAGATGCCGGTGCTGGACCAGTTCCTGGACTCGGTGAACGTGCCGCCCCCGGCGCTGCTGCCGTTCCTCTGGGCGCCGGTGGGCCTGCGCTACCACGCCCTGCACCACCTGATGCCGCGCCTGCCCTACCACAACCTCGGAACCGCCCACCGCCGCCTGACCGAGGCCTTTCCGGCGGATCACGTCTATCGCCGGGTGGAACAGCCTGAGCTGTTCCCGGCGCTGGCGCGGCTGCTGGGCCGGATGCGGCTGAAGCGCTAGGGGCGGCCTCTCCCCCGAGCGCAGCGAAGACGGCGAGGGTCCTGGATCATTGTGGCGCCATCGGTGGCGCACCGCTGCACGCGCCGGCCCTCTCCCTACCCTCTCCCTCTCCGCTTCGCGGGGGGAGAGGAGGCTTACGCGCCCTCGGACGCCAGTTTCTCGATGCGCGCGGCGGCGCCTTCCAGCGCATGAACCGCTCGGGTTTCGACGCGGGAGCGTTCGCCCTGGAGGCGGCTGACTTCGGCCTGCAGCGCGGCCAGCCGGGCGCGGGCGTCGTAGAGTTCATCGGCCAGCAGCAGGGCGCCCATCAGGAACAGCCGGGTGTCGCCCAGCTGGCCCATGTCCTGGGAGATCTGGCGGACCTGCTGGTCGAACATCCTGGCCAGTTCCTGCAGGTGGGCTTCCTGCCCGTCCTCGCAGCCCACCGCGTAGGGGCGGCCGTTCACGTCGACGTTGATCTGGGCCATGGCGCTCAGGCCTCCTGGGCTTTGCCATTGAGGGCGGCGCGGATTTCCTGGATGGCGCGGCCGAGGGCGACGGACGCCTGGGCGCCGGCCTCTTCCAGTTCGCGCTCGCGGGCGCGGGCCAGGTCCAGCTCGGTGGCCAGCTTGGCCCGGTCCTGATCGAACAGGCCGCCGGCGTCGGCGCCGGCGTCGCGGATCCGCTGCGACAGGCGCTGTTCCAGCACATGCAGGGCGTTCTCGAGCCGCTTGGCCGCCAGGTCCAGTGCGCTGTCGCCCGGGTTCATCCGATCCTCCGAAGGCTGTCGGCCCATCTATAGCCGCAAGCGCGTGAGTCTGCGAATTCGAGGGCGATTTCTTGACCCATTCGCCCGCGCGTGCGAGGCGGCCCGCATATTTCCACCAGCAGACCCGTCAGGACCGATGCCCGCGCCGTTCAAAACCATGGCCGACGCCATCCGAGTGCTCTCGATGGACGCCGTCGAAAAGGCCACCTGCGGCCACCCCGGCATGCCCATGGGCATGGCCGATGTCGCCACGGTGCTGTGGACGAAGGTCCTCAAGTACGACGCCGCCGCCACCGACTGGGCCGACCGCGACCGGTTCGTGCTGTCGGCGGGCCACGGCTCGATGCTGCTGTATTCGCTGCTGCACCTGTCGGGGGTGAAGGCGGTGACGATGGACAGCCTGCGGAACTTCCGCCAGCTGGGCTCAAACACCCCCGGCCATCCCGAGTGGGGCCACACGCCGGGCGTCGAGACCACCACCGGCCCGCTGGGCCAGGGCCTGGCCACCGCCGTCGGCATGGCCATGGCCGAGCGGAACATGGCCGCCCGCTTCGGCGCCGACCTGATCGACCACCGCACCTGGGTGATCGCCGGCGACGGCTGCCTGATGGAAGGCGTCAGCCATGAGGCGATCAGCCTGGCCGGCCGGCTGAAGCTGAACCGCCTGACCGTCCTGTGGGACGACAACGACATCACCATCGACGGCCACGTCGGCCTCTCCGATTCCACCGACCAGATCGCCCGCTTCAAGGCCGCCGGCTGGGCGACCAAGCGCATCGACGGCCACGACGAGCGCGAGATCAAGAAGGCGCTGGCCTGGGCGCAGAAGCAGGACAGGCCGTCGCTGATCGCCTGCAAGACCACCATCGGCATGGGCGCCCCCAACAAAGGCGGCACCCACAGCGTACATGGCGCGGCGCTGGGCAAGGACGAGATCGCCGCGACCCGCAAGCACCTCGGCTGGGACCTGCCGCCCTTCGAGCTGCCTGACGACGTGGCCCGCGCCTGGCGCAAGGCCGGCAAGCGCGGCGGCAAGACCCGCAAGGCCTGGGAAGCCAGGCTGGCCGCCTCGGGCCGCAAGGCCGAGTTCGAGCGCGTCGTGGCCGGCGACCTGCCCGCCGGCGCCTTCGAGCGGCTGGACGCCTTCATCGAGAAGGCGGCCGCCGAGAAGCCCGCCGCCGCCACCCGCCAGCATTCCGGCTCGGTGCTGGAGCAGATCTTCGGTGACATCCCGGACCTGGTCGGCGGCTCGGCCGACCTGACCGGTTCGAACAACACCTTCGTCAAGAACACCGCCGTGTTCGACGCCCCCGACTATGCCGGCCGCTACGTGAACTATGGCGTGCGCGAGTTCGGCATGGCCGCGGCGATGAACGGCATGGCGCTGCACGGCGGGGTGATCCCCTACGGCGGCACCTTCCTGGTGTTCTCCGACTATGCCCGACCGGCGATCCGGCTGGCCGCCCTGATGGGGGTGCGGGTGATCCACGTCGGCACCCACGATTCCATCGGCCTCGGCGAGGACGGCCCGACCCACCAGCCGGTGGAGCACCTGGCCTCGCTGCGGTGCATGCCCAATCTCAACGTCTTCCGCCCCGCCGACGCTGTGGAGACCGCCGAGTGCTGGAAGCTGGCGCTGGACGCGCAGCGGACGCCCTCGGTCATGGCCCTGTCGCGACAGAAGACCGCCGGCGTCCGCGGAGATGCGGGCGAGAACCGCTCGGCGCGCGGGGCCTACCAGCTGGAGGCCGCCGGCCATCCCGCCCAGGTGACGATCTTCGCCACCGGGACCGAGGTTCCGCTGGCGCTGGCCGCCCGCGACCGGCTCGAGGCCGAGGGCATCGGGACCCGGGTGGTCTCGGTCCCCTGCTTCGAGCTGTTCGAGGCCCAGCCGGCCGACTACCAGCAGGCGCTGATCGGCGAGACCGAGGTCCGCGTGGCCGTCGAGGCCGGCGTCCGCCAGGGGTGGGATCGCTTCATCGGCTCCGACGGCGCCTTCATCGGCATGTCCAGCTTCGGCGGCTCGGCCCCGGACAGGGCGCTGTACGAGCACTTCGGCATCACCGTCGACGCCATCGTCCAGGCGGCGAAGGCGAAGCTGTAACGCGCCTCTCCCCCGACACGAAGTGCGGGGGGAGAGGGTAGGGAGAGGTGCGGCTCCGACTCGAAGGCCCGCCGATGGTCCAGCCCGTATCAACCTGGAGCGTGTTGTCGATGATCCTCGCCCGACCCGGAGCGGCCGCCGCTCACCCCGCGCCGCCCCTCACCCTCCCCTTTCCCCTCTCGCTTTGCGGGGGGCGAGGATGACCCGCCTCGGCACGCCGCTTTCGCCCACCGCCGTCCGGGTGATGCTGCTGGGCTCGGGTGAGCTCGGCAAGGAAGTGGCCATCGAGCTGCAGCGGCTGGGCTGCGAGGTGATCGCCGTCGACCGCTATGCCGACGCCCCGGCCATGCAGGTCGCCCACCGGGGCCACGTCGTCGCCATGACCGACGCGGCGGCGCTCCGCGCGCTGGTGGAGGCCGAGCGGCCGCATCTGATCGTGCCGGAGATCGAAGCCATCGCCACCGACGAGCTGGCGGCCATCGAGGCCGCGGGCCTGGCGACCGTGATCCCGACGGCGCGCGCCGCCCAGCTGACCATGAACCGCGAGGGCATCCGCCGGCTGGCCGCCGAGGAGCTGGGCCTGCCCACCAGCGCCTATGCCTTCGCCTCCACCGAGGCCGAACTGGCGGCGGGCGCGGAGGCGGTGGGCTTCCCCTGCTTCGTCAAGCCGGTGATGAGCTCGTCCGGCAAGGGCCAGTCCTATGTGGAGACCCCCGATCAGGTCGCCGCGGCCTGGCGTTATGCCCTGGAGAGCGGCCGGGTTGAGCAGGCCCGTGTCATCGTCGAGGGCCGGGTCGCCTTCGACTTCGAGATCACCCAGCTCACCGTCCGCAGCGTGAAGGACGGCGACGTCGTGACCAGCTTCTGCGAGCCCATCGGCCACCGCCAGGTCAAGGGCGACTATGTGGAGAGCTGGCAGCCGCAGGCCATGTCGCCCGCCGCCCTGGCCCGTTCACGCGAGATCGCGAAGGCGGTGACGGATGCGCTGGGGGGGCTCGGCCTGTTCGGCGTCGAGCTGTTCGTGAAGGGCGACGAGGTCTGGTTCTCGGAGGTCTCGCCCCGCCCGCACGACACCGGCCTGGTCACCCTGGTCACCCAGTACCAGAGCGAGTTTGCCCTGCACGCCCGGGCGATCCTGGGCCTTCCCACCGACGTGGCCCTGCGCGAGCCTGGCGCCAGCGCGGTGATCTATGGCGGCATGGAGGCCCGGGGCATCGCCTTCGAGGGCGTCGCCGAGGCGCTGTCCGTGCCGGGGGCCGACCTGCGCCTGTTCGGCAAGCCGGAAGCCTTCGAGCGCCGCCGCATGGGCGTGGCCCTGGCCCGCGCCGCCGACACCGACACCGCCCGCGCCCGCGCCACCGAGGCTGCCGGCAAGGTGAGGCCGGTCCGCTAGGGCCGACCGGCATTCCGCCACGGCCCCCGCCAGAGCTCCGGGTATAGAAAAAGGGCGGGACCTTTCGGTCCCGCCCTCCATTCCTGTCGGTCGGTGAGCGTGGACTAGAAGTCCATGTCGCCCATGCCGCCCATGCCGCCGCCGGGCATGCCGCCCGCCGCGCCGCCGCCCTTCTTGGGGGCTTCGACGATCGCGGCTTCCGTGGTGATCAGCAGGCCGGCGACCGAGGCCGCGTCCTGCAGAGCCGTGCGGACAACCTTGGCCGGGTCGATGACGCCGGCCTTCACCAGGTCGACGTACTCTTCCGTCTGGGCGTTGAAGCCGAAGGTGGGCGAGCTGTTTTCCATGATCTTGCCGACCACGATCGAGCCTTCCACGCCGGCGTTCTCGGCGATCTGACGGATCGGGGCCTGGAGGGCGCGGCGCACGAT